>NC_014219.1:2400000-2700000 GCF_000093085.1 [Bacillus] selenitireducens MLS10
ATCATATTGCCCGCCTCGGGAGAAACTTTATTCAGTTTTTCCCGTAAACGCTTCACATGCGTGTCAACCGTCCGCAGGTCTCCGAAAAACTCATAATTCCATACGTCTTTCAAAAGCTGTTCTCTTGCAAATACTTTATCTGGGGCAGAGGCAAGATAATGCAAAAGCTCATATTCTTTTGGCGTGAGACTGATGTGTTTATCGTCAGCCGTTACCCGATGCGCATCATTATCGATTGTGAGATGCGGAAAGACAAGGACGTCTTTCGTGCTTGTTTCGGTCTGAAGAAAAGCGGTAGTCGAAGCTCTTCGAAGCAGTGCCTTTACTCTGAGCACGACTTCCCTCGGGCTGAATGGCTTCACGATATAATCGTCCGTGCCTGCTTCAAAGCCCTGAACCCGGTTGGCTTCTTCTCCTTTTGCCGTTAACATGACGATCGGTGTCGCTTTTTGTTTTCTGATTTTTTCACAAACCTCGATGCCATCCATTCCCGGCATCATCAAATCGAGTACAATAAGGTCATAATCATAGTCCAACGCTTTTTTTAAAGCGATCTCTCCGTTCTCTGCATCATCGACATCATAATTCTCCCGTTCGAGATACATTTTTAATAACCTGCGAATCCGTTCTTCGTCATCCACAACGAGAATTCTGGCATCTGTAGACATAGACAATATCTCCTCTCTTTCTTTACCAAATTACATATTGCTTCAATGAAATGTTCACAATTTTATTGTAACACGACCGGTTTAAGAATTGTATAATCATTACCTTTCAAAAAAGAGACGTAAGCTGAGTTAACGTCTCTTTTCTGTATTAAGCTGCGTAGGAATGCAGACCCGCGATCACCAGGTTCACAAAAATCAGGTTAAACATGATAATGATAAAACCGATCACGACAAGCCACGCACTCTTTTCACCATGCCATCCTCTTGAGAGGCGAAGATGCAAATAGGCTGCATAGAACAAGAACGTAATCAATGCCCATACTTCTTTTGGATCCCAACCCCAAAATCGGGTCCATGCAATTTGGGCCCAGATCATCGCAAAAATCAATGCTCCTAGAGTAAAGACCGGAAACCCAATCGCAACTGCTCTGTAACTGATCTCATCCAGTGTGTTCAGATTTATTTTCTTCAACAGGGGCTGTACAATGGCACCCGTCGGTTTTTTAAACACGAGACGAATCAGCCAGTAAATAATCAGACCAGTGGTCATGGACCATAAGACTGTATTCAGATCTGCGCTTTCAATAATCGCAGGAGCTGAAACAAGCGGATTCATTCCCTGATCACTGATCAGCTCCCCTTCGTTCGGTCCAATGATTGGAGGGAATGAGTAGGTGATCTCTGCTTCTACCCCATTTTCGTTAATATAAGAGAACTCTGCCTGGTAATCGGCCAGATTAAATCCCATGCTCAGTATGACGTAAACCAAGGTGGAAAGAACCGAATACTGGACGATTTCAATCCCTGTTCTGCTTTTTGAAGAGCGTGAAAAATCAATCGAAGCAAGTAAGTAAATCAACCCTGCCACAAAGGACACACCCAGAATCCCTTGACCAATCACCGTTGTTATTACGTGAATCGCGAGCCAATTAGACTGCAGTGCAGGTATCAGTGGCTGAACCTCAGTCGGAAACATGGACGCGTAAGCAATAATCAGCATCACAACAGGCATAGTAAAAAGACCAAGGTAATTGTTCTTGTAAATCGGATGAATGATGACAAAAGCCAGTGCAACTGCGATTCCAAGAGCTGTCGTATATTCAAACATGTTACTGACCGGAGCAAATCCGGCAACATACCAGCGCGTGAAGAAATAGCCTAGTGACAGTGCGACTGCTATGACAGCCGTAATATAACCAAAGAACCCGGATTTATTCGCTTCTGCTCCAGAGCGGTCCCTGAATTTTCTCCCCGTGATCGCAACGGAGAAGAAGAGGGTCGAAGCAAAATAAAAGAAAAACGCTCCGAAAATGAGGTTGGTGCTAAGTTGTGCCATGAGTGCCGCCATCTCCTTCTTTTTCCTCTTCATTTGCCTGTTCATCTGCCTGATCAATAGGCTCAGGAATAGTTGTATCTTTTAAAACAAACTCAAAATCTTTTTTGAGTGAATGCCAATTTTTATTTGCATGACCGGCAATAAGAAGCTTTCCGTCTTTTTCTCTGATCCATATTCTACGGTGATGCCAGTACGAACCCTGAATCAGACCAATCATAAATATCGTACCTCCGGCAATAAGGATCGGAAGCGTGCGGTCACGACGTACGGTCAAACCGGTTACATTGACCATCTCAACATCCGTCATCCGAATGGTATGATCATGGTCACCATTCAGTGCTTCATTCACCTGAACACCGATTAAACTCAGCTCTCCTCTCCCCTCAACAGGCTCCACATCAGGGGCAAAGACTTCAAAAATAATTCGTGGATTATCGGGGACACGGTTCAGTGTAGTTGGCTCATTTTGGTCATTGATTAAGAAATTAGGGAAGTATTCCACAATTTCAACCCGATAGCCATTATCAAACTCATAGCTCATCTGAGGATCGTTCAGATCAACTTCAAAGGTGAGATCCTGCTGCTCCTCATCACTTAAATCCTCTCCTTCAATTCTGAAGGTAAACTGTGAGAGTTCATTCAACTTATAATCAACCTGATAAAGTGAGAAGCCTTCAAAGTTAAGGGGGTCATTCACACGTATATCGTATGATTTGATCTCTTCAAGCTCTGCATCGCTTCCAATAGCGCCTTCTGTGGACTGTTTAAACAGCGTCGCACTCGTCTGATATGTCTTTACAACCGGATCCACGGCATTCATTAATGCTTCCCCGAAAACGGGATCCTCTTCATCATAGAGTTCAACGAGGAACTGATCATTTCGAAGAAAATACTCTCCTTCAGTTCCGCGAATGACTTCTGTTTCTCCTTCTCGAACCCATACGTAATCATCAAGATACATTTCTGGGAAGAGACGAAGTAATCCGCCGATTAAAAAGAGGATCAGCCCGATATGATTGACGTAGGGGCCCCACCTCGAAAAGCGATTTTTTTCTGCAAGAAGGGCACTGCCTTCTTTTCGAATCGAATAATTCTTCTGCTTCAGACGGGATTCAATCAATTCAGTGTGCTCATCGAATGCATCCGATTCTTCACTTCTCGTAAACAGCCTCTGACGTTCGAGAAACTTCTCATGACGATCGACACGCTGCGTCTTTAATGCACGGTACAATGGCACAACTCTGTCAAGACTGCAAATGACAAGAGAAATGCCCAATGCAGCCAAAATAAGCGTATACCACCATGAGCTGTATAAATTGTGGAAGCCAAGCTGATAATAAAGTTGCCCGAATACCCCATATTCATTTTGATAATATGTTGTGGCTGATTCTCCGCGGGGGAGGTACATTTCCTGAGGAAAGATGGTGCCGATTGCAGAAGCAAGAAGCAATACGACGATAATCCAAATTCCAACTTTTACCGACGAGAAAAAGTTCCATATTTTATCAACGATGTTTTTTTTGTATGTTTGTGAACGTCTCGCAACGCCTTCGTAGCGCATGTTCGCAAGATTACCCTCTTCTTCAATGAGGGGCTTACCGCATGACTCACACAAATACGTGCCATATGGGTTCACATGGCCGCATTCACACTTCACTTTATCCATTCAAAAGCCCTCCACATTTATGGTACAAGAGATTCCAAGGCTTCAACTACCTGGCCTTCGGTTTTCCCGCCGATCTGTCTTTCCTTAACAGTTCCTTCATGGTCAATTAAGAAGACCGTGGGGAGACTTGCGACGCCATAGGCATTGCTGACAAGCATATTCCGGTCAATATAAAGAGGAAATGTAAGGTTTTGACGTTCTTTATGACGCTCAACCTGCAGTGTTGTCTCATCAACATTGACGTTCAGAATGGTGACACCCTTCTCCCTGTATTCCTCTTCATGTTCCTGAAGATACTGCATCTTTTCCCTGCAATACACACAATAAGTTGCCCAGAAGTTCAAATAGATACCCTGTCCATTGTAATCTGTTAATTCAACATTCTCTCCATCGAGATCTTGTACAATGAAATTAGGTGCTGTGTCACCTGCATCCACAACCCCGCGTTCTTCTGAAAAATTCACATAAAGGGAATACCCCACTGCACCGATCATGACAATCAGAATCGAGAGACGCATCAGAAACCGTTTATTCTTCATGTCTTTCACTCGCTTTCTATTTCACGATACGTACATCCTTATAATATCACTACATTGATAGTGTTTACAATTTCACGATACTATTTTTCTGCAATTTCCCTTAACGTTTTTACTTCGTGAGGTTTCAGTTCCCGCCAATCACCGGCATTCAACCCTTTTAAATCAAGAATGCCATATCGCTCCCGCTTTAATTTCATGACGGGGAATCCTATAGCGTCAAACATACGTCGTACCTGCCGGTTTCTTCCTTCATGGATGGTAATCTCCACAACTGCCGTTCCTTTTCTCTTATCTGTTTTAATCACTTTCGTTTTCGCAGGGGCTGTTTTGCCGTCCTCAAGCACAATTCCCCGGTCAAGTTTTTTCAAGTCTTCACGAAGCGGCAGCCCTTTTACTTTTGCAATATACGTCTTATGAATTCTGTATTTGGGATGCATAAGCAGATTGGCGAACTCACCATCATTTGTAAGAACAATTAATCCCGACGTATCAAAGTCGAGTCTGCCTACGGGGAAAACTCTGAACTCGCCTGGTACGAGATCAATCACGGTTTTTCTTCCTTTATCATCACCGGCACTCGAAATTACGCCGGAAGGCTTGTAAAGTAAATAATAGACCGGCTCTTCTTTTTGTAATGGCACACCATCAACCGATATTTCATCCGTCTGTAAATCCGCCTTAGCCCCAACTTCTTTCACCTGATTACCGTTTACATACACACGGCCTTCTTCTATCAGTTTTTCCGCCTTTCGCCTCGATGTAATCCCGGCTTGTGCGATTAATTTTTGCAATCGTTCCACGTTTACCACTCCCAATATAAGTTCCACTTATCCTAAAGATGTCTCAACATTTAATTTTAACCGTTTTCGAAAGACAACACAATAAAAAGCACACCGGTATGACCGATGTGCCCAGAGATTAAGAGACTTTCTTTTTCTTTTTGCGTTTCTTTTCCTGCAACTCTTCATACCAAAGAGAATGCCTGTGTTTGATATAGTCTTTATCGACTTTTCCGGTAAACATGCCCGGCATCATTTTGCGGTTATCCTTAAAGAGAAACGCAGCCATATGACCGATAAAGGCAAAAATGATGAGGACAGTCCCGATATTGTGACCATTTGTCATGATCACCATCATTGAATTCGAGAGGCTGCCTCCGGCGACATTCTGATACACTTTAAATGCACCTGTGACGATTAACAAAATAATCGAAACGGCAAACAAAGCATAAGCTAGGCGCTGTTCAGGCAAATATTTATGACTTGGCGGTTCTTCCTGTTTCAGAATCATCGCTTTCATCAGATGGTATGAACCTTTGACATCCCCTTTTCTCGGTATGATGGCAAACTCTTTTCGGATGAGATGGTGAATAGCGTGAAAAATGACCGTAAAGATCAGGACACTTGCGGCAATGTAATGCACCCAAAGCGTAATTTCATAACTTTGCAGCCATTCGAGCATAGCCGGTGGATTCGGACCGAGATAGCGCCCGTAAAGCGGCATTTGACCAAGACCCGTTATTATCAGCATAATGATGGAAATTGCTGCCGTCCAGTGAACGAAGCGGTTCACTTTAGGTTGACGGACCATTTTTTCTCTTGTCTGTTTACTCATCGGATGCCGCCTCCTTTTCACCCTTCATCGTCTTATAAGCTGTGATCCCCGCAGCTGCTGCACCTGCTACCGGGGCAATCATCATCGCAAGGGTAAACCCGTGTGCAGTATATAGGAGATTTTCCACTTCCGGTTTCATATGCGGCCTGCCTGGACGCTGATCATTCGTTTCCTGTTTCTCTTCCTCGATTGCCTGGTCAATTTTTTCATAAGGCACCTGAGACACATAAAAGGTGTGCGTACCCCCGTTCTCGTCGTCCCCGTAAACAAATCCGTCCATGTCATTGGCTCTTCTTCTTGCTTCTGCACGCATCTCCTCAAGAGGACCAAAGGTGATCGCATCCCTTGGACAGGATGTTTCACAAGCCGGCTTCTCCCCTTTCTCAAGAAGATCCACACACATATCACATTTGTACATCACACCGCCTCCCGCGAAGGTTGGTGCAATGCTCTGATAGATGCCAACACCCGCCTGACGCTGAGGAATATCCCACGGACAGGCTGAGCGGCATTTCGCCCCACCCATGCAAAAATCCTGATCGATATGAACCGCACCGTGTTCACTTTTATAAATCACACCAAACGGACAAAGCTTCTGACAGGTTGCATCATCACAATGCATACATCTTCTCGGCACATGCACCATTTGTTTCTCCCCGTTGTGCTCGACTTCTACCGAGTCAACAAATGTCCAATTATACGGTGTCAGCCGATCGATGCGATCCTGTTCATCCGACCAGTCTTCGTGATGATCTCTCGGCCAGTAATCCTGAATCGGCTTCTCCGGCTGTGGAAATTTACTTTCATTCTTCGTTTTACAAGCTGCAACACACAGCGGTGTATTTTCATATTCACAGCCATCACATTTACTTAAATCAATAATGGATCCGATTTGTTTGTCATCATCAATCCCCGATGCTGACACCCATTTCTGGGATGTGGTCATCACAGCAGCTGTTGCAGTTGCTGCAGATGCGCGTTTCAAAAAATTTCTTCTGTTCATCATAGCAGTTCCCCCCTGTTATTCATTCATTGATACTTATACCCCTACAAGTATGTTACCGTTCGCACATATAAAATTCAACCCCGCATTTGTGACGCTTTTGTGAACTCCTTATATCCAAAACAGAATAAGATGTTATTCAGAAAATCTTCCGCTCAGTTAAATCATATGCAGATCTGTATTAACTTTTGATAGAATGACAGTAAGGAGGTGAGGATATGTCTTTGGATCATTTATTGTCAGTAGCCATCCTCACTGTGCAGATCATTGGATTTCTCTTCATTGGAATCATGATAAGAAACAGGAGTGGACGATCCGCCGGTCGTCAGACCCCATACAAACCTGAACAGCAGCCTGAGCCAAAAGTACATTACCGGCAGGCGCCGCCAATGCCTGATCATCCAATCGTGCATCAAAAATGGCGCGATGAAGTGAAACGGACGATTGAACTCCAATGCCTGAGTATTCGAAACGCCGTATCAAAACAAACTGTAGACATTCATCAGAAAGAAATAGAATTTGCACCACGCCAGTTTTTATTTGATGAAGATGTATTACAGGAAGTCTATGATCAGGAAGAACGTGATCTGTTGAAGACGTTCCTTGAGACGTACCATAAATATCTAGAACTGCATTGGTTGACTAAAGATCAGCGTCTGAAGACCGTATTTTCCGGACGAATTTCAAACGTTGATTCAGAGGCAGGAAGAATGGTATACCGGTCCAAGGTGGTCGTGAAAGAATTCGACAGGTTGTTAAACGAACTCCGAAAGTCATGAAAACCATTACTCGTCGAAAAAAACAGGCAGGAGAAAGTCTCCTTGCCTGTTTTTAATGCTTATTTACGCGATTCCTGCTGTCGAAGTCTCGTTCTGAAATCTGTTTCATAATAATCCAGATCTTCTCTCATTTCCTGAAGAGGTCCCTCGATGGAACGGATCAGCTTTTTCAGCTGTTCACTGACTTCTGTACGGAAATGAATCGCATTTTTACCGGTGTAGGCTGCTCTGCTGTCTTCATACCAGACATCATAATGCGGTTGAAAAAATTCCTCTACACATTGGTGGAATACCCAAAACAAGGTTTTTTCTGCAGCGGTCTTGCGGAATTTTTCGCTTTTCAGAAGCAGTTGCCCTGATTCCATTCCCTCATCGAAATAAACAAGCAATCTTCTCAGCTGATCAAACAGAAGCTCAATCTCTTCCTGTGATGACCCTTCCGCATTTTTCAACTGTGATTCCACCGTTTCCTGATTCAAAAACGTACGGATATTTAAGCTCGTTTCCTTTAATGACGTAACCGTTGATTCAAGCTGTTCTTTTACAAGTTCATTTCCCATGTCTGTTCTCCCCTTATCTGATTGTATTGACTGCCTGATCTTCTCTCATATGATGAAACAAATCAAGTTCGTTTTGAACATCCTGTTCATCAATATGCTCGGACAGTTCGGGCAATTCGTCAAGTGAAGTTAACCCAAACTGTTCCAAAAACTTACGGGTTGTTCCAAAAAGGATGGCCCTGCCTGTTCCTTCAACTCTTCCTGCTTCCCTGATCAATTCTTTTGATACAAGTGTCCGAATCGGACGTTCTGATTTCACTCCCCGAATATCTTCGATCTCGATTCTTGATATCGGTTGCCTGTAGGCTATGATGGCCAGACACTCAAGAGCTGCTTGTGAAAGGGTGGTCGAAGCAGGTGACTGGACCAACTTCTTAAAGAAAGGGGCATGTTCTTCTTTTGTGGTTAATTGATACACGCCACCGGATTCAACGATTTGAAGACCCCGTCCGGATGATGCAAAAAGTTCCCGCATTTCATTGAGGTAGAACTTTAAGGATTTCCGGTCAATGGACAAAACATCCATCATTTGTTTTTCATCAATACCTTCTTCGCCACTGACAAATAATAATCCTTCAATGACTGCTTTTACTTCCTGGCTTTGCAATCTTCAGACCTCCCGGCGATATATCCAAATATCGTGAAAATTATCAGGTTGTTCGCACCTGACTGCCTTTGATTTCATTAACTCAAGCAGAGCAAGAAATGTGACAACACGCTCATGAGAGGAGCGTTCTTCAACCAGCAAAGAAAATGTCGATACACCTTGATTTCTCCCCAGACTTTGCATGATATAACCCATTTGCGTTTCAATCGGGACAGCGTCACGTTGCACTTTTCTTAAGACCGGTTTATAACGTTCATGACGTTTGTTCATCTTCTTGAAAGCTTTCAGCATGTCATAGATTGAGGCATTCAGCTGCGCTTCCTGATCCTCTTTATTAAGAAAGGGTGTGAGGTCGGTCATGGGTCTCGAGAAGAGATCACTTCGTTTACTTTCCCGTTCCTTCAAATCAGAGGCGGCATCTTTGTAACGCTTATATTCGATCAGCTTCTGCATCAGTTCATCCCTTGGGTCCTCTTCATAGTCCAGTATATCCTCATCAAGTATTTCTTCTTCCACAGGAAGCAGAAGTTTGCTTTTCATTTGAAGCAACGTCGCCGCCATAACTAGATACTCACTGGCAATATCCAAATGCAAAACTTGCATGGCGTGTATGTAAGTCATGTACTGCTCAGTGATCTCCCTGACCGGGATATCATATAAATCAAGGTCATTTTTTTGAATCAGGTGCAGCAGAAGATCCAAAGGGCCTTCAAAGCTGTGGAGTTTGACACTGTATTGCAACATAAACCCTCAATCCCTTCCTAGTTTGCATTATATCATAAAGATAAACTGCCGATAACAGTCTCTTATGCCTTCACATCGTTCTCTGATTCAGCTATGATGAAGTAGAAATGATCTAACTTGAATCCTGACTGATGGAGGAATGTCTCATGCCAATCTATTCTGAATCGTATATTGACTACTTGATACACTTTCAGGCAACCCGGGATTATTTTGAATGTCATGAAATCATGGAGGAATACTGGCTCGAAAATGACCGCGATAAAAAGTGGCTGACCCTGATTCAACTTGCTGTTGCAGTTTATCATGAGCGACAAAAAAACCGGAAGGGCAGTCTCAGACTTTACAGGAAAGTACTGAGTCACCTTGATGAAACACCGGGTATGCTTACGGAACTCGCCATTAACGAGGATGCTGTGATCAGTGAAGTTAAGCGGCGCATCCAGATCAATCTCGAAAATGGGCCTTTCGAAAATTTCGACTTGCCTCTAACCGATCCAGACCTTGAAAAGCAGTGCCAAACAAAAGCTATCAAGATGAACGCCGAATGGTTATCACATCCCGAAGACATTGATTTGATGTATAAACACAAACTGCGGGACCGGTCTGATGTCATTGAAGCGAGAGAACAATCCAAAGAACTGAAACAAAAAGAAAGAGGACGCTGACTGAAATCAGTGTCCTCTTTCTTGTGATGACTCCATAATTTTTTGGTACCTCAGCCTGTTAAACTTCTGCTGCCGCGATCAATCAAACTGTTTAACAAGACTTGCCATCTCAATGGCACCCATCGCTGCATCCCAGCCTTTGTTACCGGCTTTAGTCCCTGCACGCTCTACCGCCTGCTCAATCGTGTCCGTTGTCAAGACGCCAAAGATTGTCGGCACGCCGCTTTGCATGGAGATCTGGGCCACACCCTTCGCGACCTCACTGCATACATAGTCAAAGTGAGGCGTGGATCCACGGATTACAGTCCCGAGTGTAATGACCGCATCGTAATCACCTGATTCAGCCATCTTCTTCGCGATCATCGGGATTTCAAACGCTCCTGGTACCCATGCCACATCTACATGCTCGTCATCAATACCGTGTCTTTTGAGCGCATCCTGCGCACCGCCCAAAAGCTTGCTCGTAATAAATTCGTTAAATCGTCCTACGACGATTCCGATTTTCAATTCCGTGCCTACTAAATGTCCTTCAAATGATTTTCCCATTGTTTTCATCCTCCTGAAAGTGTTTGTATATTCGATCTACAGGTCATGCATACCCTTTACAGATGCAGCATATGACCCAGTTTATCGCGTTTTGTTTTCAGATACTTTTCGTTTTCCGCAGAATGAGCAAGCTGAAGCTGAACCCGTTCCACAATTTCCAGGTCATAGCCGTCCAAGCCTTTTACTTTTCGCGGATTATTTGTTAAGAGACGCATCTTTTTCACGCCCAAATCTTTAAGAATTTGAGCACCGATTCCGTAATCGCGGAGGTCTGGGGCAAATCCAAGTTTTTCGTTGGCTTCTACGGTATCATAGCCTTCCTCCTGCAGTTTATACGCCCTCATTTTGTTTAATAAACCAATGCCGCGCCCTTCCTGTCTCATATATAAAAGGATTCCTGAACCGGCCTGTTCAATCTGACTGAGCGCTGCTTCAAGCTGCGGCCCGCAGTCACAACGCTTGGACCCGAATACATCACCCGTCAGACACTCGGAATGAACCCTGACAAGCGTTGGCTTTTCACCGCCAATGTCCCCTTTGACCAGAGCAACATGCTCCTTACCGTCAACAATATTGGAATATCCGACAGCACGGAACTCACCAAGTTCCGTCGGCAGATCAATCTCCACTTCCCGCTTAATCAGCTGGTCTTTGCGATTCCGGTATTTAATGAGGTCTTTAATAGTTACCATTTTAAGACCAAATTCATCTTTTACTTTCTTCAAGTCCGGAACCCGCGCCATTTCGCCATCTTCTTTAATAATCTCACAAATCACCCCTGCTGGCTTTGCACCACTCATTCTTGCAAGATCCACCGCAGCTTCCGTATGACCTGCTCTTCTCAGCACGCCTCCGTCTTTTGCAACGAGAGGGAAGATATGTCCGGGACGTTGAAAGTCCATAGGCTTCGTCGTCTCATCTATCAGTGCTTTAATCGTCAATGAACGCTCTGACGCAGAGATGCCTGTCGTCGTATGCTTATGATCAATACTGATGGTAAACGCCGTACCGTGCGGATCGGAATTCCGGTCGACCATCGGATCAAGATTAAGTTTTCTCGCGCGTTCCTTCGTAATAGGTGCGCAGACGAGCCCCCGGCCGTGCTTAATCATGAAATTGATCACTTCCGGCGAAGCCTTTTCAGCCAAGGCCACAAAATCGCCTTCGTTTTCCCTGTCTTCATCGTCGCAGACAATCACGACATCCCCTTGTGCCAACGCATAGATGGCTTCTTCAATCGGATCAAAAATACTCATTTCAATCAACCTCCCTGTTATGAATAAAAACCGTGTTCTTTTAAATAAGCTTCTGTGAGTTTCTCTGAAGGTTTGTCATCTTTATTAAACCGTCTGTTTAAAAGCTCATCCATGTACTTAGCAAGCATGTCACACTCAATATTGACGATATCACCGGGGCCCTTGGAACCGATAACTGTTTCATCAAGTGTGTGGGGAATGATTGAAATCGTGAAGGTGCGGTCCGTCAATCCGAAAATCGTCAGACTCGTTCCATCTACCGAAACACTGCCTTTCATCGTCATATAATCACGCAGGTGTTCGGCCACCTCGATTTCATAATAAACCGCATTATATTCCGGTTTTTTTGAACGGATCGTGCCGATTCCATCCACATGACCACTGACAAAATGCCCCCCGAACCGTCCGTTTGCAGCCATGGCTCTCTCCAAATTCACACTTGAACCGGTTCCCAGATTTCGAAGACTGGTATTACGGACGGTCTCCGGCATGACGTCAACGGAGAACGTATCACCTGTATAACCCGTAACAGTCAAACAGACACCGTTAACTGCTATGCTGTCACCCATATGAACATCCTCAAGCACTTTCGAGCCTGAAATGGTCATGACAATGGCATCTCCGGATTCTTTCATCTGACTGATCTTCCCTTTTTCTTCAATGATTCCTGTAAACATCTGTTTCCCCTCCAAATCGACCTCTTTATCGGTGGTCCCCGGCAGATGGATCGACAATTTCGTTAAGATTAAGCTTTATAAACATACGTCCTTTTTACATCGTCATCAAACCATTCTTCTTGATCGAGGAGCAATCGCGGTGCATTGGCAAGCTGCTGAACACCTGCTCCGGAAAAAGATGACTGCGCATCCTTGCCACCTATGATCACCGGTGCCTGATAATGAATCACTTCATGAAAAAGCCCTCTCGTTAAAAACTGATCATTGATTGTGCCGCCCCCTTCTACTAGGAGCGTACTGATCCCCTGTCTGCCGAGAACTTCAAGCATCTCTTCGATAAACCGGTCTTTATCAGTAATCTCAATGATTTCAGCACCGGATGCAATCAACATTTCTTTCCTCTCTTGCGATGCCCCTGCATTCGTTACGATCCATACAGGTGATTGGCCGTCATTTAACATGATTGAGTCAGGAGGCGTTCTTAGTGTGCGGTCCATAATAATCCGTATCGGGTTCTTCCCGCCAGCAGGCAGTCTCGTTGTCAAGGACGGGTTGTCCTGAACGACTGTCTCCCGTCCGACGAGGATACCATCCACCTGGTGTCTGATGCGATGCACATCTGCCCTTGACTTCTCATTACTGATCCACTGGCTTTCTCCAGTCGCAGTGGCAATCTTTCCATCCAGGCTTGTCGCAAATTTGAGTGTGACATAAGGCGTTTGTTTGGTGATAGCATGAAAGAACCATCTGTTCATACGGTCGGCTCTTTCCTTCTGAACTCCCTCTACCACTTCAATGCCTGCATCTCTCAATCTCCGGATACCTCTGCCTGAAACATCCGGATTCGGATCGGATGAGGCCGTTACCACACGACTGATTCCTGCTTCAATGAGTGCGTCGCTGCATGGTGGTGTTTTGCCGTGATGTGAACACGGTTCGAGTGTCACATAAGCCGTTGCACCATTTGCCTCCTCTTTCGCCATGTGCAATGCCTGGCGCTCAGCATGCCATTCACCTGCTTTTAAATGTGCACCAATGCCTTTAATCTGGTTGTGTTTTACGATCACGCATCCGACTTGCGGGTTTGGAGATGTTTGTCCTTTCGTTGCCTCAGCTATTTCAATAGCGAGTTTCATGTAATGGTCATCGTTCACTGCCATCAACCTTTCAAACCGATATATTGCATCATTCGTTCAACTGAAATCGGAAAATAAAAAACGCCCCGATACTTACGGGACGTAAAAAGAGACGTGTTCAGAAGATCAGTGGAAAACTGCACGTTTCTAACCATAAAATGTAAATCAAAAATGGCAGATATACAGAATTTTGTCATCCGTCAAAAAAGATGACAACCTGTCACACTGATTTCTTTCTTCTCCCATCCAGACTGTAACTGTCGGCTTTGGAATTACACCAAATCCACCGTATACTACAAACATATACGGGTCACGGACTTAGAAACAGAAGACTGCTTCATCACCGCCGGTTGGGACTTTCACCCGACCCCGAAGAAATAAACAGATATTCATTTGTAAAAGATTTCACACTTAATTAGTTAAATCATAGCACTAACTTCTCAGGATGGCAACCTGTACGTTTCAGACGTTTGTTAAATCGTCACATTCAAATTTCTCTTTTCTCCGCATGTTTCTCAATCCATTCTGAGATAATGCCGATCGATGGCCTGTCCGTCCAGACATACCTCGTGAAGGATTCAGCCTCATTTTCTGATGCGGTCAATTCATAGCCGTTCATATGAAGCATTAACACAAGTGCAGCAAAGCCGGTTCTTCTGTTGCCATAATAAAATGGTCTGTTTTTCAGCGTTGTACTGAATAAAGCTGCACATTTCAACCAGAAAGTCGGAAAAGCTTCTTCACCAAAGAGACTTTGAAGCGGCCGCTCTGCCGCTTCAAGAAGCAGTTCTTCATCCCTGACACCAAAAGGTTTATCCGGTGTATAGACACGGTTTACCAATGTATTGATAGCTTTTAACTCATGCAGGAGAATATAACGCACGGCTTATTCCCCCCTTCTGTCTGCGAGGGTCCGAAAAGTCTGATCATAACGTTCAAGGACATGTCGCATCCCATCTATAAAATCATCTTCGACTAATTTAAGGCCTGTCAGATCAAGTTGGCGGGACGGCCGAATGACAACCTGATTATCAACGATCTGAAAGGCCATTTCATCACCCTGGTGGGCGTGTAAAAACGCCAGGATCTCAGACGGAATTTTAATCATATGTTCGTCCTGATGCTTCCGGATTCTTTCTGTGTATTCTTCTCTTTTCATGTCAATCACCTGCTTTGATATAGAATGGTTTAAAAAATCCAATCATTACATGAAGAACATCATCCATGTTTATATTTTCACTTCATCAGCGAAAACTAAACCTCTCTGTGCCATGCGTCCGACTTCCTTTTTGTCAGATTGATAAATAATGAAACCCATCATCTTTACAGACTTGAATAAAGTAAGCAGGAACATCGTCTTCTCTTATCGAAGATTCTATTTCAGAGAGCTCAATCACAGTTAAAGCGGGAGGGGTTAAAGATGAATTCAAAAAAGAAGATGGCGGCGATTCAGGATTATTATCCGGATGACTTTGCCCATTGTTACGGATGTGGAAGACTGAACGAAAACGGTATGAAGCTGCGGACATTTTGGCACGAGGATGAATCATCAACCGTCACCTGGTATGAACCGCGTGATAATCAGATTGCCATACCCGGCTTTGTATATGGCGGTTTACTGGCGTCATTTGTAGACTGTCACGGAACGGGGTCAGCGGCACTGATGAAGCACAAAATGAACGGATTCATGCCAGACGATGGTGAAGACGCCCCTCGCTTTGTGACTGCTTCACTCCATCTTGATTATTTGAAACCTACACCTCACGGAGAAACGCTGAAGGCGATTGGTTCGGTTGAAGAAATCCACCCTAAAAAATTTAAGGTGACCGTTACCGTTTACGCAGGTACATTGCATGTTGTAAACGGTGAAGTCGTTGCCGTACAGGCTCCTTCAAGTTTTGATCCAACGCAGACCAAATCATAAGATTTCGGTTATTCCACCAGGATCCGGCGCTTTCAAGCGTATTATAAGCATTTCTATACACAAAGCCCCCCACCGCTTGGTGAGGGGCTTTGTGTATACCGGGTTTAACGTCGGTGAGTATTCAACCGATTTACGCTTCAAACACTTTCACTTCCTGCATGACATCGCCTTGCTTGATACGGTCAACCACGTCAAGACCTTCTACAACCTGACCAAATACGGTATGAACACCGTTCAAATGAGGCTGTGGTGCAAAAACGATAAAGAACTGACTGCCACCGGTATCTTTACCGGCATGTGCCATTGAAAGACTTCCCCGTTCGTGCTTATGAGGATTTCCTTCTGTTTCACACTTAATTGTATATCCAGGGCCACCGGTTCCTGTGCCGTGTGGACATCCTCCCTGGGCTACAAAACCGGGAATGACTCTGTGGAAGCTGAGCCCGTTATAAAAACCGTCGTTTGCCAGTTTTTCGAAGTTTTCAACTGTACCCGGTGCTTCTTCAGGGTAGAATTCAATTGTGATTTTTTCGCCATTTTCAAAAGAAATTTCGCCTTTTTTCATGATGATTCCCTCCAATAATTCAATTCTTTGTCTCGCACCATTTCAGTGTAGCGGAATTTCCTCAAAAAAGAAACTGTTCAGCCCATTCTTTCGGTAACCGGAACGACTTTCGAATAACGGCTCTCTTTTCGGACCAAGTCTGCATAATTCTCTCTTTCAATGACACATTCGTATTCCCCATCTTCCACAAATACAACGGCTGGGCGAAGCATCCGGTTGTAGTTGCTTGCCATGGCGTAGCCATAAGCTCCCGTTGAGGATACAGCCAAGAGATCTCCCGGGGCCGTTTCAGGGATCTTCAAGTCCCAGATGAGCATATCTCCGCTCTCGCAGCAGCGGCCGGCTACGGAAACCAGCTCCTCTTCAGGCGCATGTCCCTTGTTGGCAACCACTGCTTCATATTCAGCCTGATAAAGTGCAGGACGGATATTATCGGTCATCCCTCCATCAACAGACAGATAGGTGCGCAGTGTCGGGATTTCTTTTCTTGAACCGATGGTGTACAGGGTTGTCCCTGCTTCACCAACCATCGCACGTCCTGGTTCGATCCAGATTTCCGGTACGTTCATACCGCGCTTATCAGCTTCTGATCGGGCAGCCTGCACCGTCTTATCAATGTAATCGCCAATAGGAAGCGGTTCATCGTGTTCACTGTATCGGATGCCAAAACCGCCACCCACATTCAGTACTTCAGGTTCATAGCCGAGATCATCTTTCCACTTCTCGAGGCTCTTATAGATCTCTTTCACCGCATGCTCAAAGCCTTCCGTCTTGAAAATTTGAGAACCGATGTGCGAGTGTACCCCGAGTAAATGCAGATGATCATGATTCATAATCATGTCAATTGCCTTCGTCGCCTGTCCACTGTTCAAATCAAAACCGAACTTGGAGTCTTCCTGACCGGTGGAAATATATTCATGAGTGTGGGCCTCCACACCTGGTGTTATCCGGATCAGCACATCCATCGGCAGTTCTTTCGCTTCCGTTATCGCCATGAGCCACGTCAGTTCAGTAAAATTGTCAACCACAATACAGCCGATCCGCTCATTTACAGCCATTTCAAGTTCATCAGCAGTCTTGTTGTTTCCATGAAAATGAATACGATCCACTGGAAAATCCGCCTCAAGGGCCGTGTAAAGTTCACCGCCCGAACACACATCAAGACTCAATCCAAGCTCATCAGCCAGTTGAAACATGGCAACACAGCTGAATGCTTTACTGGCATATGCCACCTGATACTGTACGGAAGCTCTCTCAAATGCTGATTTAAATGCTTCTGCACGATCGCGTATATCTTTCACATCGTATACGTACAATGGAGTTCCATAAGCCTCCGCGAGCCCTGTAACGTCTACTTCCCCAATGGTCAGATGTCCTTTTTCGTTAATTCTGCTCGTTCCATATAAACCCATGGTTCATCCTCCTAATTCTCTGACAATGCAACCTGCCATTGACTTAACAACTTTTATCCTTTCGACACCTGCAAACAAGCACAATCTGCACACAAATGAAAATGGATGTGCAAGGCACATCCATAAACATCTCTCATATACAGGATAGTGCTCCACTGCTGATAAACAGTGACAATGAGCAGCTTTTTCAGCTGATCACCAGTGAGGAAGACCGGACCGTCTTTCACACTTCGGCAGATACGCCTTCCCCGAACCGTCATCGTCTGTCCAGACTGCGGATCCGGTACTCATCTCTCTGCACCTCTATCAATATTTAATTGATTGAATTCAGTACGAAAAACATAGCACATACGACTGTGAAAAGCAACCCTGGCGTTTAGCGAATCACATCGTAGATCAGTTGAGGAGCTTTTACTTCATTGTCTGTCAGAGTATATGCGGCTTTCACTTTTTGAATAACCGGTTCCACTTCAGCGTCATTGACATGTAAAGATGCAAGGACTTCACCGGCTTGGACATGATCTCCGATTTTTTTATGGAGTTCAATTCCGACAGCGAGGTCAATCACAGAATCTTTTGTCGCACGTCCTGCTCCAAGAAGCATTGCAGCAGTTCCAATTTCATCAGCGATAATTTCACTGACGAATCCATCTTGATCTGCCGTAACCTCTGCAACGTTTTTCGCAGTCGGCAGTTGTTCAGGATGATCCACAACTTCTGCATCCCCGCCCTGAGAACGGATAAACAACTTAAATTGTTCAAGTGCAGCTCCGGATTCCACAGCATCTTTCAGCATTTGCCGAGCCTCTTCAATGGTTTCAGCTTTTTTCGCCAGTACCGCCATATGGCTGCCGAGTGTGTAGCATAATTCCGTCAAATCATCCGGTCCTTCACCTTTGAGCGTATCAATCGCTTCCTTGACTTCGAGGGCATTCCCAATCATAAAACCAAGGGGCTGGTTCATGTCTGAAATAACCGCGGTTGTATTTCGTCCAAGATTATTCCCGATTTTCACCATGGCTTCAGCCAGTTCTTTGGACTGGTCGAGCTTTTTCATAAATGCTCCGGCGCCGGTTTTGACATCCAGGACAATGGCATCTGCACCCGCTGCGAGCTTCTTACTCATGATGGAGCTTGCAATCAGCGGAATGGAATTTACTGTGCCGGTAACATCTCTGAGGCCATAGAGTTTTTTATCGGCGGGCGTCAGATTATCCGTCTGTCCGATCACGGCTACCTTATTTGTGTTTACGAGATTGATAAATTCGTCATTTGTAATCTCGACACTGAAGCCTTTCAGTGACTCCAATTTATCAATGGTTCCGCCAGTGTGTCCAAGCCCCCGGCCACTCATCTTCGCGACAGGCACACCAATGCTTGCCACAAGAGGCGCAAGAATTAACGTTGTGGTATCACCAACGCCGCCCGTCGAATGCTTGTCGACCTTCACACCTTCAATGGCAGAAAGATCGATCGTTTCACCAGAGTTCACGATCGCTTCAGTGAGCCAGGCCCTCTCGTCATCATTCATATCATTGAAATAAACCGCCATCGACCAGGCACTTACCTGATAATCAGGGATATCATCTTTGGTGTAACCATCAATAATAAACCGGATTTCTTCTTTCGTATGAGCATAGCCATCTCGTTTCTTTTGAATCAGGTCCACCATTCTCATGACGAGATTCCTCCCTTTTCCCATAAACTTTTCTCTGAATCTGCAAGGATTTGTCTGATCAATGCCTTGAATCGCGGTTTCGCCTTTGCGGCAACCTCAATGACTTCTTCATGTGTGATCCCTTCGATTGATTCTCCAACCGCCATATCTGTAATGCAGGAGATCCCCAGTACCTTCATGCCCATATGTTTAGCAACTGTTGCTTCCGGAACTGTCGACATCCCAACGACATCGGCACCGCATGTACGAAGCATGATCAACTCGGCACCGGCCATATAGACAGGGCCGCTTACTGCGGTATAGACGCCGCGCTTTAAATCAGCTTCCTGACCGATCCGTTTGCCGATATCCATCGCAAACGAACGGAGTTCCTTCGTGTATACCTCACTCATGTCCGGAAACCTCGGACCGTAATCATCGAGATTTGGTCCGAGAAGCGGGTTGGAGCCGGTAAAATTGATATGATCGTCAATGATCATCAGATCTCCCGGCTTAAATGATGGATTCATCGCACCGCATGCATTCGTCACAATCATTCCCTCACAGCCGAGGTCATGCATAACCCTGACCGGAAACGTAACCTCCTGCATCGTGTAGCCTTCGTAATAATGAAAGCGGCCTTGCATCGCAAGCACCATCTTTCCTTCAAGCTTTCCATACACAAGTTGCCCTTTATGACCGGCTACCGTTGAAACAGGAAAATGAGGCACCTTTTCAAACGAAATAAAAACGGCATCTTCAATCTCGTCTGCGAGCTCTCCCAATCCGGAGCCGAGAATCATGGCGACTTCGGGCTTTTCTTGTATGTGACTGTCTATATATGCGGCAGCTTCTTTAATCATATTTTCTGTAATCATTCCGGTTGCCCCCTGTTACAGTTGGTTGATAATTTCTTTAACAAATCTGAGGAAATCATGACGGACCTGTTCCGTTGTTTCCATCACTTCATCATGGGTCAAAGGCTGATCAAGAATACCTGCCGCCATATTTGAAATACAAGAGATACCAAGCACTTTCATCTCACTGTGTCTCGCAGCAATGACTTCGGGAACCGTTGACATACCAACTGCATCTGCACCCATTGTTCGCAGCATGCGAACTTCTGCAGGGGTTTCATAGACCGGCCCTGTGTTCCCTGCATAAACCCCCTCTTGCACAGAGATTCCGACGGTTTTTGCAGCCTGATGGGCAAGTTCAATGTATTCTTTTGTATATGCCTGGGACATATCAGGGAAGCGAACACCCACTTCTTCATCATTCGGGCCAATGAGCGGATTCGTCCCGAACATATTCAAATGATCTTTGATGATCATCAGATCACCTGCCTGGAAGGATTCATTAACCCCCCCGGCAGCATTTGTGACAATCAGGGATTCTACACCGATCGCTTTCATGACTCTTACCGGCAGGGTCACTGTCTGCATGTCATAGCCCTCATAAAAATGAAAGCGCCCCTGCATGGCAACAACCGTTTTTCCTTTCAGTTCTCCAATAACCAGCTGGCCTTTGTGGCCTGCCACTGTCGAGGCAGGAAAACCGGGAATCTCGTTATAAGGAATGACAACAGGTGATTCGATTTCATCTGCGAGTACACCTAGTCCCGAGCCGAGAATGAGGCCGATGGATGGCTTCTTATCAAGTTTTGATTCAATAAATTGTCTGGCTTCGTTCATTTTTTCGATGTTCATCTGATCACTTCCCTTTCTTCAGTTCCGGCAAGAAGCTCGTGCCGTGTTTAGGCAATTTAACCTGGAAATTATCTGCAATTGTTGCACCGATATCTGCGAACGTCATTCTTGTACCAAGATCAATGGCACGGTTCAGCTTTTTGCTGTATGCAATCAATGGCACATATTCCCTTGTATGATCGGTTCCTGAATGAACCGGATCATTACCATGATCGGCAGTGATGATGAGGAGATCCTCATCCTTCATGGCTTCAAGGACTTCCGGCAGACGCTCATCGTATTCCTCAAGCGCTTTACCGTAACCAAGCGGGTCGCGACGATGGCCGAATTTGGCATCGAAATCAACCAGGTTCAAGAAGCTTAAGCCCGTGAATTCCATTTTCAGTGATTCATTCAATTTATCCATGCCGTCCATATTGTCTTCCGTGCGCATCGATTGGGTTATCCCTTCGCCGTCGTAAATATCTGATATCTTGCCAATGGCAATGGAGTCTAGACCTGCATCTTTGATTTCATTCATAACGGTTCGGCCAAATGGCTTCAGGGCATAATCGTGCCGATTTGACGTTCGTTCCCATTTTCCTTCTGTACCGACGAACGGACGTGCAATGACGCGACCCACCATGTATTTCTCATCGAGGGTCAGTTCTCTGGCCATTTCACAAATTTCCCACAGTTCTTCAGGGGGAACAACCTCTTCGTGAGCGGCAATTTGAAGCACAGAATCCGCAGATGTATAGATTATCAGATCGCCTGTATCAACGTGTTGCTGACCGTACTCGACCAGTATTTCAGTACCGGAAGCCGGTTTATTACCAAGCACTTTGCGCCCTGTCTTTTGTTCGATTTCCTGAATCAGTTCATCAGGAAATCCGTCAGGAAACGTACGGAATGGCTTATCAATATAAAGGCCCATAATTTCCCAATGACCGGTCATCGTATCTTTCCCCACGGACTTCTCCTGCATAAAACCATAGCTTCCCAAAGGCTGATCGACAGAAGTCTGACCTTTATAGCTTTTCACTTTCGTCAGACCCAGTGAATCCATGACAGGCATATTCAGCCCGTTCATTTCTTCTGCGATATGACCGAGTGTATCAGAACCTTTGTCACCAAAGGCTTCGGCATCCGGCGCTTCTCCAATTCCAACTGAGTCCATTACAACGAGAAATACGCGATTAAATTCATAGTGATTCATTGTACTAACCTCCTGTTAATCATTTTATATATTTCAGGAACTGTTTGATGAATCCGGAAGTGAAGAAACAGAACCTTACTCAACAATAGATCAAGCTTCTCATCGTCTTTACCTGTCCCATACCCCAAGTGGTCTCGCTTCACACCTCCTGTCTGAAGTCAGACATCTTGCACGCTGCAACTTCACGCCCTCGGGTGATGTTTACGGTACACATCCCTCATTCTCGTTTGGGAAATATGGGTGTAAATCTGAGTGGTCGAAATATCAGAATGACCAAGCATCTCCTGGACCGACCTTAAGTCTGCACCATTTTCGAGAAGATGTGTTGCGAACGAATGGCGCAGGGTGTGAGGACTGATTTCCTTTTGAATCCCCGCCTTTGTTGCAAGTGAACGAATCAGCTTCCAAAATCCCTGACGGCTGATCCGGTGACCGTGATGATTGACAAAGAGATCATGGTGCTCTTTGTCCTTCATCATGACAGGTCGCGCATGATCGAGATAAATCCGGATGGCTTCAGTCGCAAACTCTCCTAAAGGGATAATGCGCTCTGTATTGCCCTTTCCTGTACATTTCACAAAACCCATCTCCAAATTGAGATCTTTCAGTTCCAATGCACACAACTCCGATACCCGCATTCCGGTTGAATACAGAACCTCAAGCATCGCAACTGTGCGAATATCAATAGGCCTGTTTCCTTCCGCTGCAGAAAAAAGCGCTTCCACTTCAGAGATCGCCAATGTTTTCGGCAGAATAGCCGGTTTTCTCGGGCGTTCAATATGAACAGCCGGATTCTCATCCATCTCTTTTTCGAGCATCAGGAATACATGAAGGGATTTGATCGCTGACAATGTCCGTGAGATTGAGCTCGATGCTTTTCCACTCTGATTCATCCACTGTAAATAGTGCAGCACATGTTTTTTATTTACATCTTTCCAAGAGAAAATCCCGTATGTGTCCTGCAAAAATGTAAGATAACCAGAAAGATCTCCGGCATAGGCTTCTATCGTTTTTGTCGACAACCCTTTTTCTACGGACAAATAATGCGTATAGGTATCAATAGAACGATCCATATGCCCCTCCCGAATCAAGTTGTTCGTACCTCTTACAGAATAGCATACTTTTTGCCATCTTCATATACTTTATCCATGAAATCCACAGAAAAAACAACCCGGATATCCGGATTGTTTTTGATTACGGTTATTGGCAACGATAGCATATGCCATGGAAAGTCAATCTGTGATCTTTAATCTGAAAGTTCCAGCGTGATTCGACCACTTTTTCCACATCATCGAGAAGGTCTTCCTGAATTTCATCCACAGCACCGCATTCAATACAAACAAGATGATGATGGAAGTGATTCGCACCTTCCTGGCGCAAATCGTATCGGGATACCCCGTCTCCAAAATTAATTTTATCAACAATTTTTAATTCGGTTAACAGTTCAAGCGTCCTGTAAACCGTCGCAAGTCCAATTTCCGGATATTTCTCTTTGACCAGCATGTAGACATCCTCTGCACTGAGGTGGTCATCTTCATTCTCAAGAAGAACTCTGACAGTCGCCTCCCGTTGAGGGGTCAGTTTATAGCTTTGTGAGTGCAGTTGCTTTTTGATCCGTTCAATACGTTGTTCCATCTTCTTCCCCCTGTTTGTACGATGTTCGGAACGATACCTTTAATCATTATAAAGCTCTGGAAAAAGGGATGTCAAATGAGAATCATTGTCTTTATCATTTTATAATCATTATCAAAAGATAATCATTATTTTAAATGTCGCATTTCCATCACCTGAACCGCGTAAATTGTCTTGGCATCATGAATATCGCCTGAACGAATCATGGCTTTCGCTTCTTCAAGTGAAACATCAACCCGCTCAACAAACTCATCCTCATCCGGGTTTGCCGCACCTTCCTCCAAATCCTCAGCGAGGAACACGTAAACCAGTTCATTGGCAAATCCGGGACTTGTATAAAAAGACACGAGTTCCGTCCATTGTTCTGCACGAATCCCCGTCTCTTCCTGTAACTCCCGTTTCGCAGATGAAAGGGGGTCTTCTCCTGGTTCAAGCTTCCCTGCCGGAATTTCTGCGATGGCTTTTTCGAGAGCCTTTCTGTATTGGCGGACAAGAATCAGTTCACCGTTCCGGTTAAAGGCAATCACAGCAACAGCACCGTTATGATGGACCAGTTCCCGTTTTGAAGTTTTCCCGTCAGGAAGTGAGACCTCTTGTACCTCAACTTCGATCACGTTACCTTTGAAAATCGGTTCTCTCGATATCGTTTTTTCCTCAAACAGCTTTTTCACTGGACCACTCCTCTGCATACTGACACAATCTCATTTCATTTTATCAGACTGGTCCATGGATTTCATGCTTAAATGCATAATCTCCCGCCCATCAGGGTAAGGGACTAACGGAGGTGTTTTCATGAAACGAAATCAACTGGGCACGTCATCACTCTATGTATCGGAAATCGGACTGGGGTGCATGTCGTTCAGTGACAGCTATCCTGATAATGAACGGATCATTCATGAAGCGATTGATCAGGGCGTCAATTTCTTTGACACAGCCGACCTTTACCAGCTTGGCATGAATGAGGAACATACAGGTAAGGCGCTGAAAGGTCGCCGCAGCGATATTATTCTTTCTTCCAAAGGCGGAAACGATTGGACCAAGGGTGACGGGACCTGGAGCTGGCGCCCGGAGAAGGCTTATTTAAAACAGGCCATTAAAGATTCGCTTAAACGTCTGAACACCGATTATCTCGATCTGTATCAGCTTCATGGCGGTACGATTGAAGACCCTTTCGACGAAGTCGTCGAAGCCTTTCAGGAAATGAAACAGGAAGGTCTCATTCGCGCTTGGGGAATTTCCTCAATCCGTCCAAATGTCATCAAGCGTTTCGCAGAAAACACGGACATTGACAGTGTCATGATGCAATACAGTCTCCTTGACAGACGGCCCGAGGAAATGATGCCGCTTCTTGAACAGCATCAGATCTCCGTTATTGCAAGAGGACCCGTAGCGAAAGGGTTGTTAAGTGACGGGTGGAAAGAACGGCATCAAGAGGACGGATATCTCCAATACAGTAAAGACGAGCTTCAGGAAGTACTGCCCAGACTTGAAGATGAAGCCGGCAAAATGGGCATGTCTCTTCAGCACCTTGCTCTTCGCTATGTATTGGACCACCCACAGACCGCAACAGCCGTTCCTGGTGCAAGTTCCGTTAAGCAGGCAACCGATAATTCAGCTGCGGCGAATCATCAACCATTAAACGACAAAAAAATCGGCGCCCTGAAACTCATCACGAAAGAAGACAAATACGAGAACCACAGATCATAGAGGACTGCCGATTCCGGGAGAAGGCGCTTTACCATGCCTTCTCCCGGTTTTTTCGTTGCGGCATTTATCTGCTGTCCATCATGACTCAGAATCATATTCCCGAACGATTTGCCTGTAGTAGTTCTCAAGATCTCCGTAATCAAAATAACCCTGCCGTCTGACCACAACTCTCCCATCCGGATCGATCATATAAGTGGTTGGTGTCACAAGAACCTCATACTCCTCACGTATGACACCATCCGGGTCCAAAACCACCGGGAATGGAAGACCGAAGTCATCCGCCAGCGTTGCGACTCCTTCTATACTGTGTTCAGTGGATGTCATATTCATGCCTAGAATCGTCACAGGATCGCCTGCTTCTTCGGCATAGGTTTCATGAAACTGTACATAATCAGGCAGTTTTTTCCGACAGGGTCCACACCATGAAGCCCACATATTTAAAATAACAAAATCACCTTGAAAATCACTCAAACTAACGAGATCCCCTTCAAGGGTCTCCAGTTCAAAATCCGGAGCCATGTAACCAGGCGAGAGCCCTGTTTCATCAGTCATTTCACCTTCCGACTCATCGATGAGCGATAGTTCAGAGGCAGGCTCACGTTCTATCCCGTTACTTTCAAGGTAAGACTCCAGGGCATCATTTTGTGATGCTTCCCGGTTTGAATCCACAATCAGATAAACCGATACCGACACGGCTCCAATCAGTATCAGGACAGACATCCATTTTTTTATATTCATAGTTTCCAGACTGTTCAGCATGATTCATGCAACAGCCTTCGCCCCCCTCTTTACAAGATAGCCTCAACTTATTTCCTTGCAGTAAACCGCAAATACCTGACCGGATATTCAGGAGTACAATATTTATGAACAACTGGTCCATTGCTGTTACTTGCAGTTCTCTCTGTCTATCGTAGACGTAATGATCGGGAATGACAAGCGCTTGACACCGCGATAAAGTAATTTCACATTCGATAATACCTGCAAGCATTTTTCCGGTATTTACAAAACTGTAACACAATGCCCCCTCCAACTTTGGTACACTGTTCTATGGTATCTATTGATCAATCAACAGGAAAGGAAGATGACTTTGACGTTATTTGAAGCAATTGTGTTCGGGATCGTTCAGGGATTAACCGAGTTTCTGCCTGTATCGAGTACGGCACATATTGTCATTACCCAACTCGTTTTCGGCTATACATTTCCAGGTTTGTCCTTTGAAATTTTTCTCCATATTGCATCTGTTCTTGCTGTAATGATGTATTTTTGGAAAGATTTATGGAGCGTAATCAAAGGGTTTGTTCTCTTCATTCTCCATCGTTCAAAGGAGCATCGCACTCAATTTTTCTTTGGAGTCTATATTCTGATTGCAACTGCAATCACCGGCGGACTCGGTGTGATGCTGAATGATTTTTTCGGGGATGCCTTTAAAACACCGGCTGTTATTGCAGGGGCACTGACGATTACAGGGCTGTCTCTCATCTTTATCGAACGGTTCCATCAGTACGGCCAGCGTAAAGAAGAAGACATGTCAGTAAAAGATTCCATAATCGTGGGGCTCGGTCAGACGCTCGCCGTCGTACCCGGGATCTCAAGATCCGGCGCTACCCTCGTTGTGGCACTGTTGGCAGGTCTCGATCGTGAAACAGCCGTCCGCTATTCCTTTCTCCTCTCCATCCCGGTGATCCTCGGATCGACCGTTCTTGCAGTGGGCGACTTTACAGCAGATATGGTCAATCATATCGGTATACTGAATTTGTTTGTCTCATTCATTGTGACCTTTATCTTCTCCGTCATCGGGATTATCTGGCTGATCAGCTTTTTAAAAAAGAGCAGACTGATTTATTTTGCCATCTATTGTTTTGTTATTGCCGCTCTCGTTCTTCTTTTCATTGATCCTTCCACTGTGATGGATGTCTAAACACGAAAATCCGGAACCTGTTTAAAAGGTCCGGATTTTTTGATGCATTCAAACGTTATAGAGGATTTATTTTGCTGTAATTTCGAGAACTACCGTTTCGCCGGCAATGCCATCCATGCCTTCGTGCTTATCCATTGAAGCGACGGCATCATCGGCATTCGTGATGACCATAGGTGTAATGGTGCTTTCCGCTTTCTCATTAACTAAATCGAGGTCAAACTCGATCAGCTTCTCACCTTTTGCAACTTTGTCTCCTTCTTTGACCAGCTGTTTAAATCCTTCACCCTTCATCGCTACGGTTTCAAGACCAATATGAATGAGCAGTTCGACACCATTCACCGTCTTCAAACCGACCGCGTGCTTCATACTGTCAGACATTTGTACAACTTCAGCATGTACAGGTGCGTAGATCGCGCCTTCACTTGGTTTAATCGCAATACCGTCTCCCATCATTTTTTCAGAAAATGTCGGATCCGGAACTTCGGATAATGATACGACTTCTCCATTGGCATACGCTGTTAATACGTCTTTCCCATCTGCCTCAGGCATTTCTACAGGCTCTTTCTTGCCCTTTCCGAATAATTTCTTAAGCATGTGTGTTCACCTGTCCTCTCTCAATTTGTATATACAACTATACTTTATATCAGAAATGTGAATTTGTAAACATTTCTGTACTCTCTTTATTTCTATTCCCGCCAAGTGCTTATTTAAACGTCTGACCTTGCAGTAAGAACCTGATCCACCACATAAGCGACACCATCTTCGTCATTACGACGGGTAAGGATATCACTCACCTGTTTTACCGTTTCACCTGCATTCGCCATTGCTACAGCGGTTCCGGCAACATCAAACATGGATAAATCATTTAAATTATCCCCAATGGCCATGATTTCATGCGGTTTTATGTTTAAACGCTTAGCCATTTTCAAGACTCCATGACCTTTCGTGGCATCTCGGTGTGTGATCTCAAGATTTTCTTTGGCAGAAGCACTGACAGCCACATCCAGAAAGGCAAGTTCTTTTTTAATACGTTCGCGCTTCGCTTCATCGTTAGAAAAAGCCAGGAGTTTCAGAACATCGGGATCACGGTCTCCAGGAAGATCACTGTAACTGTCGACAACCCGGATCGTTCCTGCATCAAACCGCATTTGGGCAAGCTCTTTTGCATCTTTTTCGGACGAGAAATCGCCGGAAGACAAAAGCAGATCCACAACCAGATCGAGTCCCTCGGCTTTATTGTTCGTAAATGCTCCTTCTGATGTATACAGTTCATAATAAATCCGTTCTTTTTCCAAGACAGCTTGTATGGAGGAAAGCAAGCTGTCATCGATCGACCGTCGGTGTATGCATGAGCCATCCGGGTTCCTGACATCCGCTCCATTGACACAGACCATGGGAATGGATAACCCCGCTTCCTTAAGAGGCCCGCTCGCCTCAAAATAATCTCTGCCTGTTGCAGCAATAAAAGTAATACCCATTGCTTCTGCCTGCTTGATTGCCTCCACATTGGTCTTTGAAATGCGCCATCCGTCTTTCAGCAACGTGCCATCCATGTCTGATGCAATTAATCGTATATTCTTCATCTCTTGTTCGCTCCTTCATTACCTGTCACTGGACTTTTCTTTTATTATTGAATGGTTCATTGTATCACATTCAGTGTTCATAGATCATTTTCCTTGTCATTCCGCCATCAATGACAATGTCTTCACCGTTGATAAACTGACTGTCCTCATCGGCCAGGAACAGGCACATCCTCGCGATATCTGCAGGTTTCCCCACACGTTTAGAGAAATGCTGCTTATGATCAACTGCTCTCAGACCATCCCTGTCTCCTGTATGAATCCAGCCGGGACTGATACTGTTCACGGTGATCCTGTAGTCCTGAAGGCTCGCAGCCAAGGCATGTGTTACCGAACGAATGGCACCTTTGGATGCCGCGTAGGCTTCACTTCCTGGCTCGGACATACCTGCCCGAGTCGATGCGATCAGCATAATTCTCCCACCTTCCGGCATGCGTTTACTGACGTGCTGGCTTAAGAATACACCGGAACGAACGTTGGTGTTCATGATTTCATCCCATGTATTGATGGTTAACTCGCCAAAAGGAACGAAAGAAGAGAGTCCCGCGTTATGAATCAGAACATCCACTGTTCCTTCTTCAGACTGATCAATTTCAGCCATAACTCCCTCAAGCTCCGTCCGGCTCGCCAGATCACACTGCAGATAAGTCAATCCCGCGCTTTCGTTCTTCACCCACTCCGGCTTCGCTTGGCGATCGATTGTCGTGACGCGATACCCTGCTTCGAGGAATGCTTTCACAAGCTCTTTTCCAATGCCCTGTGCACCACCTGTAACTAATGCATGTTTCTGTTTCATGGTCTTCACTCCTGCTTTTTGTCGTTACATACAGGTTAGCAGTTTATTGTACAACATTTCCACTCTGAGCTATAATTCAAGTAGATTACAGGAGGTGTCTCATGATACATACATTTGACCGGCGTTTGTTTCTCTTTTTCATTATTTGGTACAGCATTGGTGTTGTTCTTCTTTCTTTCGACCTCGTTCCCCCATGGCTTGAGTGGGCGAATGTTGTCTTCCTCATAACATCCGGATTGATCGCGATGATGTTTTTTTACAGAAGTCACGCCATGATCCCCGGCATCATCACAATTTCAATCATTTTCGTTCTGTCCATGGCCATCGAGAGTTTCGGCGTCCATACGGGTCTGTTTTTCGGCGATTATTCCTATATGACAGATTTCGGTCCCAAAGTTGCCGGTGTCCCGATTACGATCGGCTTTGCATGGGTGATGGTTCTCGGTACATCCCACGTATTGGCGGCTCCGGTAACCAAGTACATCACCTCATTCCGATGGCTCGTCTACTCACTGTATGGTGCCCTTGTGGCAACGTCACTGGATTTAATCATTGATCCTGTAGCCTACGATGTTAAACAGTACTGGGTCTGGAATGAAGGCGGATTTTACTATGATATTCCCTTCTCCAACTTTTACGGCTGGTTTATTTTGTCCTTTGTGCTGCATCTGATTCTCTATGTCTTTTTCCACCGCTCAAGAGGCTGGACCAATATCCGTTCTTCCTTCTGGGAGATACGAATGGTTGTCCTCTATAACATGATGATGATCATGTTTATTATTGTGGCCGCTGTTAATGGCCTGTTTCTTGCAGTCGGGCTTACATCTGTCCTCACTGTAATCTATACGCTGCTTTACTTTGTCATGAAGGGGCGTACAGCATGATCGAAGCTGCACGCGACCCTAAATTTGTCAAACTCTTTCACGTTTATAATCTGCACCTGTTAAAGAAATCCTTTCATCATATTGGCCTGTCAAAAACGTCCATTCACCCGGACCGGATTCCAGATTCCTCACTCTTTCTCATAAATCATTCTTCCTGGTGGGATCCGTTGCTGCTGTTTTACGTGAATGAGGTCTGGTTAAAAAAAGACGGGATTGCCATGATGGATCAAAACGGACTTGAACGTTTTCCTTTTTTCAGAAAGCTCGGTGCATATTCCATCGATGCGAGTAACCGAAGAGCTATTCTGACATCACTGAAATACACCGCCCGGAAACTCGATCAGGGAACCTCTGTATTTCTGTTCCCGCAGGGAAAGGAAACACATATTGACCAGCGCCCACTCGACTTTATGCCCGGCGCTTCGTTCATTCAGGAAAAATCTCCGCACGTCAAAGTTGTACCCATCAGTTTTTATCATCACTTCTTTCATCATCAGCGTCCGGAATGGTTCGTTCATATTGGTGAACCGCTGTCTTTTCGACCGGATCTTTCCAAAACAGAACGGACAGCTTATTATGAAGAGCGTATGACCGCTCAGCTCGACGTCCTGAAAGAAACCGCAATGGACAATGATGACGATGCTTTCGTTACCCTTTTACGAGGTAAGCCAGGGGTAGGAGACCGCCTTGAAACGTTTACGTCTGCAGTAAAGAGGAGGCTGAATCAATGATCATTGTGATGTGGATCCTTGTCATCATTCAAGTCTGGGTTCTGTTTAACGGCTCTCTTCTGCCGGTCATGAAACATCACAAAGATGGCAACCGGCATGCAAATATTGATCAACCCCTGGTCAGCATCCTCGTTCCCATGCGAAATGAAGAACGGCATGCTGCGGATTGCATTGACAGTTTGAAACAGCTTGATTATGACGCGCTGCAAATTGTCATCATCGATGACGGTTCAACAGACGAGACTGCAACTATCCTTGAAGAGGCAATCGATCAGGACCCTCGTTTTTCCGTCATTAAAGGGACCGGTCTTCCTGAAGGTTGGGTTGGAAAAGTACATGCCTGTCATCAACTCTCAAAACATGCACAGGGAGATTATTATCTGTTTGTCGATGCTGATGTCAGACTGGAGCCGGAAACCGTTCAGGAGTCGATCTCACTCATGAAAGCTGAGACCGGCCTCTTAAGCGGCTTTCCAAACTATCCACTGAAAGGGATTCTCGGCCATTTGATCGTCCCTCTTCAACACGTGATTATTCACCTGCATCTTCCTGTGATGTTTGCTAATTTCACGAAATGGCCCATGGCCTCTGCTGCTCACGGTGCCTTTATGTTTTTTCGCAAAGAGGCCTATCTGGATGCTGGTGGTCATGAGGCTGTCAAACAGTCGCTCGTCGAGGATGTTCATATTACGAGAGCGATCAAAAAAGCCGGATGGAATTCGCTTCTTGTCAATCCGACAAGACTCGTAACCTGCCATATGTACGAATCGAATCAGGAAGTCTGGAACGGTTTTTCCAAAAACATTTACCCCGGTATAGGAAGAAATCCGATATTGGCCCTGTTGCTTGTCTTATTTTATGCAGGCACCTTTGTATCACCGGTATTTTTTGCTCTTCACGGTCTCTTTACGGGCCTGTTCGTCTCTTTCATCCCATTGCTTCTGACCATCAGTATCAAAATCAGCATTGACGTGATGAGCCGCCAAAAATGGTGGCTTGGCTTATTCATGCCGGTATCGATGCTGTTATTAAGTGCTCTGATTTTCTATTCCATGTATCTTGGACTCGCACAAAAAGGATTTACCTGGAAGGGGCGAACTTACTCATGACACATCAAAAAGCTGTTATAATCGGAGGCGGATTGGGTGGACTGTCTGCCGCGATCCGCCTCGCATCGCAATCCTACAGCGTCACTCTCATTGATAAGAACAAAGAACCCGGTGGCAAGCTCCATAAAGTCCAAATTGGCAATCACATGTTTGACTTCGGTCCTAATACCATTACCATGCCCCATGTATTTACGAACGTTCTCTCGGACGCCGGGCTGAACCCCGATGACTATTTTACATTTGAACGTCTCGATAGCCATACAAAAAATGTCTTTTCCGACGGAAGCAGCCTGATGTTTCATGCAGACGAAACTAAAATGAAGACTGAGCTTGCAAAATGGGACCCGGAATCCGCTTCGCGCTATCCGGTGTACCTAAAAGAAGTCCGTAAATTGTATCACCTTGCGAACTCGCATTTTTTCCACAGGACTTTTTCTTCGTGGACGGACTACTTATCCCTGCCGCTTACATTGGGAACGATGAGAGCCCGTCCCCTTGAGACGATGGACCATTTCCATCGGAAGTTCTTTAAAGATGAGCGGATCGTTGCCGCTTTTAACCGATATGCCACTTACATTGGGTCCTCTCCCTATCAGACACCCGCAACATTCGGATTGATCGGTCATCTGGAAATGGAACAGGGTGTCTTTTACGCAAAAGGAGGTAATCACACCATCGCAGATGGGCTGACACAAGCTGCCAAGGACCTTGGCGTTGAGATCAGGACCGATACAGAAATCAGTTCCTCATCCTTAAGCGGAGGTGCGTTGACTGCTGTTCATTCAACGGATGGTGAACAATTCAATGGAGACGTCTTTATTTTGAATGGGGATTTACTCACCCAGGCAGACCGGATTATCCATGGGAATCCAGGAAAAAAAGTCAATCGTACTGAACCGTCTGTCTCTGCTTTTGTGATCATGGCAGCTGTCGATACCAGGTTCGACCTTCACCATCACCATGTTTTCTTTGGAAAGGACCCAAAAGCGGAGTTCGAAGCGATCTTTCAACACCAGACCTATTCTGAAGATCCAACCATTTATATATGTACCTCCTCCAAATCTGATCCGGAAATATCACCGGATGGAGATAATCTGTTTATTCTTGTCAATGCACCGCCACTGCAAAAAGACGGCACTCTCGCAGAGCCCCCGGACATAACGGAGGCACGGATTTTCCAGCGGCTGAAAGACAAAGGCATTGACATTGCACCCCACCTGATTGATAAAAAGGTTGTCAGCCCGGCAGATATACACTCCCGGTTCCACGCATTCCGCGGAGCACTTTACGGCATCGCATCTAATCGGCATCAGGACACGTTCTTGCGACCATTTAACCGCTCAAAAGAGGTATCCAATCTCTATTTCGCCGGAGGTAGCACGCATCCGGGCGGAGGGTCACCCATGGTTGTATTGAGTGGAAAAAATGTTGCCGATCTGATCAAAAAAGAACATCCGTCTTCGTGAACGGGTATAAATGCCAGCCTGCAAAGTAAAGAAGAGCCATGCCGGTGATCCTCTCACCGTGCATGGCTCTCATTTATGGACGTTTCAATAATCTTTGCTTTTTCATCCTGCGTGACATAAGCCCGCTCATGAAAAACCTGATAGCCATTACGCCGAACAGCATTCAGAATGGCTTTGTAAAAGGATGCTGCTGCTTTGACCGGTAAACGGGCAAACAGCGGGTAAAGATTCAGCTCTGAAGTGCCTTTTAAGTAATGGGTTTCCGCGATCTCCGCAAGTTCTTCCCAAATGGCAATAAAACGGTCGTCAAGCACGCGATTCTCGAGATCGGCAATCGTATAGCCGTGTTTAGTCAGAATTTCACGTGGCAGATAGATCCGGTCGCGATCCAAATCTTCCCCAACGTCTCTCAAAATATTCGTGATTTGCATTGCATAACCGAGAGAAACCGCACTGTCGTAGAGTTCTTCTTTCTTGTCCGGTGAAAGGATCGGCAAGAGCATCAGTCCTACAGTACCCGCGACATGATAAGAGTATGTAAGAACCTCATCAAGGCTCTCATAGCGTTTTTTTGTCAAATCCATGTACTGGCCTTTAATCATGTCATAAAAGGGCGTATGATCAAAATCAAAACGTTTAAAAGCATCGTCCAAGGCGATCCACAGTGCCGTTTGTTCCGGAATATCCCCCGCGACAAATGTATCAAAATCGTCTTTAAATGCTTTCAGCTCCGCTTCAGGATTCTCTCCCTCGTCCACAATATCATCAGCAAGCCTGCAAAAGGCATAGACAGCCCAGACACCTTCCCGTTTTTCTTTCGGTAAGTGATTAAATGCTTTGGCAAATGTTTTGGAATGATGTTCAATGATTTGTCTGCACGCCTGATAGGCCTGGTTCACATCCATAATGTGCCCTCCTTACGTGAATTCAACATTTATTTTAGCACATCCGCTCCGATAATTAACAGATAAATGACTCTTCTGTCAGAATCGTCACATGTGACCAGCTTTGTCTTCCGCCCCCTGGCGATCAAGATACGAAGATAAAACCTTTGCCCCCTGCATAACAATCGGCACCCCGCCTCCAGGATGAACGGATGCCCCCACTGCATATACATTGTTGTATTTAAAAGGCTGTACCTGTGGTCTGAATACGCCGGATTGGAAAAGTGTCGGCGCGAGACCGAAGCTGCCTCCGTCAAAAAGTCCTTCTCTCATGCTGTCGTATGGGGTACGGATTTTCATCCACTCCGTTTTTTCTTTCAACCGGGCGTCAACACGTTTTTCCAACTCGCCATACATCCGTTCTGCAAACGATTGAAACGCGTCTTCAGACACATAAGAAGCCGACGGAACCGGAATCAGTACATAGGCCACACTTTTGCCTTTCGGAGCGAGGCTATCATCAATGATCGAAGGATTAAACACATAAAATGACGGATCCTCGGGCAGTTTATGTTTATCGAAGATTTCTTTCATCTGTTCATCGAGATTTTCTCCCATGTAAAACTGGTGAACGTCCTGGACATCGAGCGGTTCATTCAAACCGAAATACATCAGCACGCAGCCCGCTGAAGGCGTATATTGCCTGGACGGTGTATCTCCATTAACCAGCTTTTCTGCGACCGGAAAATCACCGTTTAAAATAAAACGGTCAAAGAGGACCATACCGTTACCGGTTTCTAGCGAGACGGCCGTGTCTCCCTCAAAATAAATCTTTTCCACTTCAGTATCACAATGGATCGTAACACCCCGTTCAATCAGGATGTCTGTCAGTACCTCGGCGAGTTTCGCATAGCCGCCTTTGATATACCAGATGCCATGCTCATGTTCACTGAAGGGAACAAGTGAATAGATGGCCGGGGTCGATTCCGGCGAGCCCCCGATGTAGAGGGTTTGGAGTGCAAAGGATTCCTGTAATTTATCATGCTTGAAATACTTTTTTGTCTGTTGCTTTACCGTCTGATAAGCCCTCAGTTTCATGAGTGTTTTTAAATTGCTTCTCGACCAGAACGCATTTTTCTTCACGAAATCCCTGTCGAGAAATGCTGCCTTTCCCTTCTCATAGCGGTCTTTCATATCAGACATGTATGAGAGGAAAGCGTCTTCCTCCCCAGGAAACAGTCGGGAAATTTCGTCGATCTGTTTTTTCTTGTCGCTGTATTTATAAAAGCTTGTCCCGTCTTTGAAGTGGAGGGGATATACAGGATCCACCTGTTGCATATCGACAACGTCAGGTTCAACCCCAACCTCTTCAAGAATATCACGGATCATTTGCGGCAACAGCACAATCGTCGGGCCTTCGTCCACTTTAAAGCCCGACTGCTCCACAAAGCCAAGGCGCCCTCCAAGTTTTGACTGCTTCTCGTAGATGGTCACTTCTTCACCGCGCTGCACCCGGTAAAGAGCCGTGATGATCCCTCCAATACCGCCGCCGATGATCGCTGTTTTCATACACTCACACCCTTTTTCTGTTTATAGGAATCTGCGATCAGATTAGCTGTAATTCTCCCGGATTCAAAAATGGTCGGGAGCCCGCTGCCGGGGTGAGTTCCGCCGCCAACCAGCCATAATCCGTCAAATTCCTCATATTGATTGTGAGGACGGAAGAACATCATTTGACCCAGATTATGCGCCAGATTAAAAGTTGCGCCTTTGTACACATACTTCTCATTTTCCCAGTCGTCCGGTGTCAGCACTTCTTCAAATTCGATATGTGCTTGTAAGTCGTCAATGCCCGTTTTCTCGGCAATTTGGTCCCAAACCAGTTTTCGGAAAGATTCTTTTTCTTTTTCCCAGTCAATCTCCGAAAAATTGTTCGGTACCGGCGCCAGAATATACAATGCCGATTTACCGGCAGGAGCAACAGTAGGATCGGACACGGACGCGTTTTGAATATAAATCGAAGGATCATCGGAGAGAATTTTGCTCTTAGTGATCTCTTCCACATTTTTCTTGTAATTGTCGGAGAACAGGATCGTATGGTGATCGAGATTGACCGGCATATCGATTCCTGCATATATCATAAATGTGGAGCAGGAATACTTTTTCTTCTTCAGCGTTTCATCCTTGTGAGATTTTCTCATCTTGTTATCAATCAGCATCTCCATGCCTTTCGCGAAGTCTGCATTCATCACTACGTGATCGGCTTTCAGCGTCTCTTCTGAATCAAGGATCAGACCATGTACTTTTTTCGACTCATCGATCAGCAGTTTTTTCACACCTTTATTCAGATGGATCTTCCCACCATGCTCTTCAATCACTTTTGCCATGGCTTTTGTCAGTTGATTGAGACCGCCTTTCGGGTGAAACACGCCCCATTCATGTTCCATATACGAGAGAATACTGAATGCGCCCGGACACTCCCACGGTGACATTCCAAGGTACTTGGACTGGAAAGTGAAAGAGAGCTTCAGCCGCTCATCATCAAAATAGGAACTGAGGACGTCGTAGAGACTTTTACCGAGTTCAAGCTCCGGAACAGCCTTCAGACTTCTTGGAGCGAGATAGTCGGTCAGGCGGTCGTGTTTTTTCTGCAATACAGGGGTCAATGCATTCATTTTTTTCCGTGTATCCGACATGAATCGATCGTAATGCTCTTCATTTCCAGGAAAATGGTGCGCGATTTCTTTTTTCATGGTTTCCGGGTCTCGCGACGCCCTGACAGTAGTGTCATGAAAGACCAAAGAATACATCGGCTCAAGCTCTGTCAATGTTACATAGTCATGCAGGCTGCGCCCCGCTGCCTCAAAGACCTCTTCAAGTATATGAGGCATGCTGAAGAATGTGGGGCCCAGGTCAAATGTGTATCCCCGTTCGGTAAAGGATGACGTCCGTCCTCCTATGTACGACTGTTTCTCGAACACCTGAACATCAAAACCTCTTGAAGCAAGCAGCATGCCGGCTGCAAGTCCGCCAGGCCCGGCTCCTATTATTGCAATCGTTTGTTTTTTCACTGTGTATCACCTCAACGACCGTTTCCATGGTATTTTATGTCTCAGTTATTATACCCAATCTGCATATCCAATAAACAAAAGTTATACATATTTACGTGATGTTTTCTCTTGCAGTTTTGCTTCGAAAACAGCGATAATAGAGAAAAGAGAGGTGAACATGATGGAAAAAGAATTTAAAGTATTCGCTACATTCCGTGAAATCTGCGGTGGAAAAACCGTCTCCATTGCTTACAATGAGAATGAACCCATTGACCATCTGCTCGACAAACTGATTGAACGCTTTCCCGCTATGCATGAAGAGCTGTTCACTGAAGAGCGTCAAATCCGGCAACATGTTCATGTTTTCATCAACGGGAGAAATGTGATTCATCTCGACGGACTTGAGACAATTGTGAAACCGGAAGATGAGCTTGCCTTATTTCCTCCGGTTGCAGGGGGGTAAAGCACATGATGGAGGAATTGGAGTTCCGAGGCATCCACCGGAAGGATATCATCATCTATTTTCAGGAGATGGGGGGTACTGTTTCGGAGGAGCGTGACGATGTGACCTATGTTCAGCATAATGACTGGAAGGCTGAAATTCAGCCGGAGACATCCTTTGAGTTTATGCATTCAGAAATCCCTGTCGTCAAACTTTCTGTTGAAGGAGCCACTGCAGAGGCCCATCAGGACGTCTTGAAAAAACTGCGTTTGAAAACATTCCGTGCCGGCGGATGATGCACGTGGAATCATTCAGAATCAAACCCAAATAAGCCCCCTATACCGTTGTCTGGTAAAGGGGGCTTGCCGTTAGCTCAGATTTGCATTTGCTTTTTCTTTTCTTCGGTAACGACGCCGTCTTTCCAACCTCTTGCTGCATAATACTCCGCAAGCATTTCATCGAGATGAGAAACAGAGCCTTCGGAGTTCCCGGATGCTTTTTCCTTCAGGAACCGATCCGGCAATCTGTCATCTTTGCCGTCGAAGCCTGCTTTATTATTGAAATACCGCTCGATGTTGTATACGCGTTCTCCGATCTCCATAATGTCATCGCCGGTTAAAGGAATACCGACAACTGCGCTGTACTGCTGCGCATAGAGGTCCGCATTTTCTGAGAACGCAGAGAATTTACAAAGATCAAGGGAATCAGAGAAGGCATGAAGATCCTGGAATACTTTCAGGAGCTCACCTTTCCCTTTGACTTCCAGCCGGTCTACCGGTTCAGGCAGGCCTGCAATTTCGGCAGATACGGTGTACCCGCGCAGGTGACATGCACCACGGTTACTTGTCGCATAGCCAAGTCCGATTCCCTGAATACCACGTGGATCATAAGCCGGAATTCCCTGGTTTTTCACTACCATAGCAAGTCCCTTGTTACCGAATTTCTCTGCAGTCGGTCCAGGTCCCTGTGCAAGGATGTCACCCATGCCTTCACGCTTGACGATCTTTTCAATCCATTCAATCATTGTATCAACGTCGCCCCATTCGATCCCTTCATCGATGAGACCTTTATCATAAGCTTCCATCGTAACAGAGAAGACGTGACCCAAATCAATGGTGTCGATACCGTAATCATTACAGCGGTCAATTATATAAGCAACCGCTTCTTTGTTACCGGTTCCACAGTTTGGACCAAGAGCCCATGCAGATTCAAACTCAAAGCTTTCCATCTTCACTTTATACTTACCGTCCGCCACTTCAACTTCTTTCTTACAGGCAACCGGACAAGCGTGACAGGTCGGTTCACCGACGAGAATCTCTTCGCGGATGGTTTCACCACTGACACCTTCTGCATGTTCAGATACGGTTGTCATCGAGTTGTTTGTCGGCAGAGCGCCTGACTCATTGATGATATTCATGAGGACGTTCGTTCCATATACGGAAAGACCACCCTTGTTCGGAGCGGTTAGTGCGCCTTCATTAATGGCTTTTAAGCCCGCTTTTACCGCCACTTTGTAATCATCTTCATTCGCCGCTTTTGGCATATTGCCTTTTTGAGCCCCTTTGATCACAATCGCTTTCAGCTTCTTCGATCCCGCAACTGCGCCGGTTCCGCCACGACCGGATGCCCGGTCATCTTCATTCATCCAACCGGCATAATTAACGAGGTTCTCCCCGCCCTGACCGATGGTCATGATACTAGTATCTTTGCTTCCGTAGCGTTCTTCAAGTTCTTTAACCGTCGCGTGCACGCCTTTTCCCCAAAGATCACCGGCATCACGGAGTTCCGCCTTACCATCTTCCACGTATAAGTAGACCGGCTTATCGCTCTTACCAGTAAAAATGAGATTGTCAAAACCCGCCCACTTTAAACGGGCAGCTGTCCAGCCTCCCATATGGGAATCTGTTACCGTATTTGTCAGAGGGGAACGGGTGACCGTACATAAACGTCCGCTCATATGAATACGTGTACCAGTCAATGGTCCTGTCATGACAGCAAGCATATTCTCCGGTGAATAAGGTTCCACATCGTAAATGCCATGATCCACCATATACTTGACACCAAGTCCCCGTGCGCCAACGTACTTTCTGACATTCTCCTCATTCAGTTCACGATACTCGACTTTGCCATCTGTGAGATTAACCCAGGCTTCATGATTCTTATAACCGCCTAAATTCATTACATTACCTCCCCGTAAAATAAAATAGTTGTTGCACTTATACTATTTCCACAATGACAGCGCTTTCTCCTGCAAAAAAAGAAAAAATGTCCATTATTTTTTTGTAAGAATGACGAGAAACCATCCCCCTTCGCGTATGATCGGTTTCACTGAAGTGAAGTCCAATCCGGCATCTTTCGCCAATACTTTCAGCTCCGTCATGTCAGGAAGAGGATACAGATTGTCATGAGCGGTCATAAATGCATTAAACGCGGACGTAAACATACCACCCGCAGTTTCTCCTTTCACAGGCGTAATAATCGTAATTTTACCTCCGGAATTCGTCATGCCGGCGATTTCCTGCATAAGCCGGCTCCTTGAAGAAACCGGAAAATAGTAGAGCAGGTTGTGAACCATCACCATGTCGACCGGGCTTTGTCCACTTTGAAGAAATGTCTCAAGATCTTCATTATACAGATGAACATGCTCAGGTAATCCACAGCGGGCATATTCGTATACATCCGGGTTTTTCTCAACCCCGATCAGTGAGGTACCTTGATAAGACTGATTGATTTTTTTCAGATACCCCCCAAAACCGCAGCCAAGATCAAGAACAGAAGCCGGCTTTTCCTGTCCGATCAGTTTCATAATCGGAGGCAGTGCCGCTTTCTCAAGGAGTGTCGAGGTCTCTGCGACGACCTGACCGAATGCTTCGTCCCGATATACACGTTTATGACGGTTTTGTATCAGATCCGGGTATTCAAGGAGTGTGGGAATATGAAGCTCCATCATTTCCCTGAGCAGGATCCCTGCGGATTCCCCGCTGTCCACCGTTGCAAAACGGACAAGCTTCTTCTTCGATTTGATTTTGCCTGTAAGCGTCTTATCAAGATGGCCGACCTGAAGGCCGACGTCCACCCAGTTTTGAAGGAGCTCCTCATCCCAGTTGTAGCGTTCCGCAATCTGGTGCACACGTTCACCGGATTCAAAGAGCCTGAACAGATTCAGCTTATATCCAACGTGGGCATGCCAGGTTTTCAGAAAACTCTCGTTGCTCTTCATCCACTTTCTCGCCTGCAGAAATCGCCTGACTTCAAACATGTGACCCACCTCCGGCTCGTTCGTTAAAGAACAGTTCCCACTATCCGGAAATAAGAAACCTCTATTCAGTGATTTCGAGAATGAATCGTTCCACTGCTTCATCGATCATTTCGTACACTTCACGAAAATTTCCGGTAAAATAAGGATCCGGAACATCATGATCATTGAACTGTTTTGAAAACGACAATAACCGTATTATTTTTGCCTTTGCATCGTCCGGCCTTATTCTTAAAAGATTAGCTTCGTTCGATGAATCGAGAGCAATCAGATAGTCAAAAGTCCGGAAGTCTTCACTTTTCACCTGGCTGCCAGTCATCCCTTCATGATCAATCCCGTGCATGTCAAGAATCTCCAGCGTGCCTTCATGAGGGCGTTTGCCAATATGCCAGTTCCCGGTTCCTGAAGATGTGACACGAACCTGGTTTTCCAAGCCCTTCTCTTTCAGTTTATGCTTCATAATCGCTTCTGCCATGGGAGAACGGCATATATTCCCCAGACAGACAAACATGACTTCAATCATCCTGTCACCCCGTTTTTGTATCAGTGTAGCAGTCCGCATCAAAAAGAAAAAGCCCCCGGATTAACCGAGAGGCATTAATTCTTTAAGCACGTAGCTGTAATTTTCTTTAATGGATGCAAGTGCTGCATCGACTGAAGGCACATCTTCACCAATCTTGAAGGTTTGAACACTCTTAAGGGAGTCACAGGATGCTTCTTTGCAAGCCAGAATCTGAACCACTTCTTCAGGGTCACATTCAATTTCCTCAACTTTTGTTCCTGCACAGCGGCAATCCACATTCTCAAAGCGTTCATACATGACATAGTATCCGTCTGCCACTTCATCTGACAATAATTCCGCTGTCTCCACCAAGTCCTTCACGATCATCGTTAAACGACCTCTCTTTTACATTTTATTTGTGAAATGAATCACAGTTTTTCTTAACTACAATTTACATGATACAACAAATCGCGGATGAAATGGTGACGATTCCGTGAATATTACGTTACAAATTTGTGTGTTTCTGAATGATTACTCACCCTTATTTTCGACTCATCTGTTTTCCTGCAATACGTTCTGCAAGCCTCGGAAACAGCTGATAAAGCTTTGCCGCTTTACTTAACAAAAAGGGCATCTCAATCTCCCGTTTCGGTTTCAGAATTAACCTGACCGTGCGTTCTGCCACATACCCCGCATCAAGCATGAACGAGCGTACATTTTCTTTATAGGTCCCTGTCTTATCAGCACGGACAAAGAAATCAGTCTCAATGGGTCCAGGGTTGACAGTGCTTACTGAAATCGGCTCGCCCATGGTTTCCATCCGGATGGCATTGGCGAAACCAATCACAGCATGTTTACTCGCTGAATACGCACTGGCTTTCGGAGTGGCAATTTTTCCTGCGAGGGATGCCACAAAAATAATGGAACCGTAGCGCTGTTTTCGCATGCGAGGCAAAACCGCCTTTGTGCAGGCGATGGTGCCAAGTACATTCGTGTCAAACATCCCTCTCGCATCTTCCATGCGCATCTCTTCAATGTAATCAAAAATCGCATAGCCCGCATTGTTGATCAGTGTCGTGATCGCACCCTCATTCTGATAAATGGCTGCAATCACCCTGTCCACCTCATCCTGATCGGCAACATCGAGTCTGTATACCGGCGCCCTGATCCCAAACTGTTCATAGATAACATCGGCAAGATCCCTGAGTTTGTCCTCTGAACGTGCGGTCAAAACAGGAATACCGCCCTTTGCCGCAATGGAGATCGCCATTTCACGTCCGATGCCTCCCGAAGCGCCTGTGATCAAAACCCGTTCGCCTGTCAGTGTCTGTTTCAATGGATTCACTCTCCTCATCTGTAATCACGCAATCACACTCACTTTTACTTCCCAGTAGAAGTATACCGGATAATCTCTCATTGACCAAAGAGATTCCCTTGACAGAAAACGTTCCATTGTTCATACTGTCATCATTATCATCTGAAAATTCGGAAAGTAATTATGGAGGCGATACCGATGACAACAACCATCAGTCTGATCGGGGCCGGATCAATGGCCGAAGCATTGATCGCCGGCTGGACCAACCCCGCAAACAGGGGCCGGTATCACCACCAGATCAAGGTGAGCAACCGGTCAAACGACCAACGGCTGAACTACATGTCGCACACGTATCCGGTGGAAACAACCCGGGATCCTGAGCGACTCATTCAGCAAAGTGACATCATTATTCTTGCCTGTAAGCCGAAAGACTGGCAGGAAGCCCTTGAACCCTACCAGGACTATTTCACGCCTGAACACACACTCATATCCGTCATGGCGGGTATATCGACTGCGGATTTTGAGGCGTTTTTCCCTTTTTCACTCCCGGTCATCCGAACGATTCCAAATACGTCCGCAGTGGTGAATGAATCCATGACACCTTTTGCGGCAGGTCAACATCTGACTGAAGAAAAACTGCAAGCCTTCCGCGAACTGTTTCTCGACGTCGGCGAGATTGAACAGGTCGATGAACAACAGATGGATGCCATGACGGCACTTACGGGGACAGGACCCGCTTACATCTACTACCTGATGGAATCCATGGAGAAAGCCGCTGTCGATGAAGGCGTTGATCCGGAGCTTGCGAGAAAGCTTGTGTCTCAAACCCTCCTCGGTGCCGGTATCCGTGTAAAATCCGAGGATATTCCGCCCAAAATTCTCTATGAACAGATAATGAGCCCAGGCGGTACGACAGAGGCAGGCTTTCGTGTTCTCGAACAAAAGCAGGTCCAGCCTTCGATCATGGCATGTATCTCTGCAGCCTGCACCCGCTCAAGAGAGCTCGGGTCCATTCTGTCTCCGAGCGACACTGCGCCACCATCCAAGACGAAGCCCAAGCATAACTGATTCTATGAACGATCATTTGAACCCGGTCTCTAAACCGGGTTCTTTCTTGTTTCGTGCGTTCCCCGCATTCTTTTCATTTGGCGCTTTTTGGTTTATACTGATAAACAGTACACAAACAGTGTAATCCAGTTTCTTTTTGCCGCTCTTCTACACAGTGCCGGCGAACTGACAGGAGGATGAACAGTCATGAGAACATCCCATTATGATGTGGTGATTATCGGGGGCGGACTGGCCGGACTTTCTGCGGCAGCACGTCTTGCCTTTAATGGAAAAAAAGTAGCCGTTGTCGAGAGGGGGAAACTCGGCGGAAGAGCGATGACCATTAAGCTGAAAGGATTTCAGTTTAATTTCGGTGCCCATGCCATCTATGCAAGAGACACATCGTACTTAAGTAAAATGGAAAAAGAAATGGATCTCGATGTCACGTGGGAAGATTACCGGCAGCTCCAGTCCCGTTATGATATGGGAGACGAGACAACGGTGATTCCTTCAAACTTCGGCGGTCTGCTTCAGACCAAGCTGCTGAAGGGGTCTGATAAATTCCGCTTCGCCTATCACATGCTCTTTACAACCCTCGGTTTTGAGAAAGGTGATCCGAATCTCTCAATTGATGAATGGATTGAGTTAAACCGAATCAGTCCGGCCGTCCGTGAAATGATGCTTAATCTTGCCAACAGCAATTTCTTTGCCGGAGACGCAGGTCAGATTCCGTCCAATGTCTTCTTTGACTATTACCGACGTCTCTTTAAAACCAATATCCCTGTCAGTTTCATTCAGGGGGGTTGGCAAGTGCTGATCAATGAGTTTAAACGGGTCATCCGCGAGAACGACGGTCAGATTTTTGACAAGACGAAGATCACGGATCTCCTGACAGACGGTGAACGCGTCCAGGCCGCAAATGCAAAACGCCACCGTTTTACCGCTGATGAATTTATCTTCGCCATCCCTCCGGAACAGCTGCAAAAACTGTTTGCCGATACCCGGCTCAGTCAGGAGCTCACACCTTATACCGATTATGAGCCTGCTTATGTCATGTTTTATGATATAGGCCTTAAAAAAAGGATCGAAACAGACTATACGTATGTCTTTGACAAAGACAGACAGATGTTTATCACCGATATCTCCTATTATGATCTCGAAGCAGCGCCGCCAGGCGGACAGCTTCTTCAGGCAGTGGCCTATCTGCGCAGAGATCAGGTCAATGACCCTGAAGCTCACGAAGCGATTATCAAAAAATTCGAAGCCTTTTATGACAGACATTTCCCGGGTTGGCGTGATCAGCTCATCATCCCGCGGGCATCGAAAAAACCTGTTCTACAGGCAATCCGCTGGACGATGAATCAGCAGGGACTGCCGATTCATTTTGAGAAGATGCCAAACGTGTATTTCGCCGGTGACTGGACGAACGGACAAGGACAGCTCTCGGAACTGTCATTTTCAAGTGCCTATGATTCCACCGAACGGATCCTTCATCATACACCGGCGATCCCACAGCCCTTATAAACAACTTGAGAGACCGTTCATTCGGTCTCTTTTCTGTTTGTAACGTAAATTCGTCCGGCAGGGTATACCTTTTCGTGCAAAACGGACAAACATCCAGTACAATAAACATCGCATGACCGATATCACGCATGAGGAGGCATTCACGTGGAACAGCTCCGGCTACGCATTCATCATATTGTGGAACATAATTGGTTTCAGGGGATCATCATCACCCTGATTTTATTTAATGCCGTAATCGTTGGTCTTGAGACCTATCCTGGCATATATGCGGAATACCGCTCGTTTTTCTGGTCGGCAGATACGGCCCTTCTTTGGATTTTCACCGTCGAGATTGCCATGCGGTTATTTGCCGCAAAGCCCTTTTCAAGTTTTTTTAAGAGCAGCTGGAACTGGTTTGATTTTCTCATCGTCAGTGCCGGCCATATCTTCGTCGGTGCCCACTTTGTCACCGTGCTCCGGATTCTCCGGGTATTGAGGGTGTTTCGGGCCATTTCCGTCATTCCTTCACTGAGGAGACTTGTCGACGCCCTTCTCATGACGATTCCGTCACTCGGGAACATTATGCTGTTAATGGGAATTATCTTTTACATCTTTGCGGTCATCGGTACGATGCTCTTTCAAACCGTGGCTCCCGAATATTTCGGAAATCTTCAGCTTTCGCTATTGACGCTCTTCCAGGTCGTGACGCTTGAATCCTGGGCAAGCGATGTCATGAGACCGATCTTTGACGAGCTCTGGTGGTCGTGGATCTATTTCGTTTTATTTGTCCTGGTCGGCACCTTTGTCATCTTTAACCTGTTCATCGGAGTCATTGTCAGTAATGTGGAGAAATCGGAAACCTCTGAAAAAGAAGCGGCCACAGCCATCAGGGATGAGGCTCAGACGGAAGAAATCCGGGCACTACGCGGTGAGATCGAGGAGTTAAAAGCGCTGATTAAACAGGACAGGCAGGAAAAATAACATGGTATGTCAGATTATCTGACGATTTTCACACGATGATTTTTCTTTCATGCTATAGTAGAACAAACAACGCAACCAGCAGAGAAAGAGGCGATCCCCTTTGTCACTGGACTATAAAGACAAAAAAGTCATCGGTATTGGTATAATGAGTGAACTGACAGGTCTCTCCGAGAGACAGATCCGTTACTATGAAGAACGTAAACTCGTCTTCCCGGAGCGGAGCAAAGGCGGAACCAGGAAGTATTCCTTCGCCGATGTTGAACGTCTCGTCGATATTGCAAACAAGATGGAAGACGGCATGCAGACGTTTGAGATCCGAAAGCAGGAAATGAAGAAGTCAGATGTTCGGGATAAAATGCTTCGCGGTCAGTTAAACGCTGCCTTCAAAATGCGTAAGTGACGGATCTTTCCCCCTTACCAAAAAGAGGCTCACCGTCTGTTGTGACGGTGAGCCTCTTTGCATGATCAGGACGCTTTTGTCCACTGATCGTTCATATCCACATTTGCCGCTTTCATCATCGTATATACCGGGCAGCGGGACTCCACTTTTTCCTGCAGTTCCTGAATCCGGTCATCAGACTCGGACGTTTTCACAACAGCCTTGACTTCTACTGACTGAAAGTAAGGACGTACTTCAGGATCACCCATGAACCCTTTCGGGTCAAATTTGCCGCTGATTTCAAACGTAATGCCCTGCAGATCAAAATTCATTTCCTTCGCGGCCATATGCGCCGTTACATTCTCACATGATGCCAGTGCAGACAACGTGGTCTGAAGGGGATTCGGTCCTTCGTCTTTACCGCCCATCTGGCTTCCTTCATCGAGGGTAAGGCTGTGCTTTCCTGCTTCAGCCTCCACTTTTAAGCCTTCTGACCGTGCTTTAATTTGAAATGTCATCATTGTTAAAACGCACCTTTCTTAAAATAAGTTTTCCATAATGCATATAGGATAAACAGAGTATAAGCAACAGCCTGTTTCCAGGCTGTTGAGCGCCTCTGAACGCTCATATTCTTCGGGATACCCTGATGGGAATCCGTTTAAACACTTGCCTCACTGCCTGATGTAACTGCTGATTCTTTAAACCAGCGCTTCCCGGCAAATTTCGCATAAAACGAAATGCTCGAATATTGGAACATAAAGGCAATCGTGACCAGAATCGCGGCTTCCGCAGAAAAGGCCGTAGCTGCGATCCCGATGGCAATGGATAAATTTCGGAGAACCGTGCCGTTGACAAGGGCAATCCCGTCATTTCGGTTAAAGACTTTTCGGGCTACGAACGTTGCGAACACGTAGTTAATCACATAGAACAGGAGAATCGAAAATGCCGCAAGGACGATCAGTGACAGATTGCCTACGAGCATCTCCGCTCTCGCACTCGTACTGACAAAGACGACATAAAGGAGCCCCCAAATACTGAGCGGTGCAAGATTCGGCTTAATTTTCCTCTGAAATTCCTGTTGCGTGACTTTTTTCATGATCAGTTTAGTGGCGATCTGACCGAGGACGAGTGGAACGAATACGACTGTGAAGATGGTCTGAAAGGTATTGAAAATATCAATCGGCACATATTGACCAACCATGACAAGCAAGTACCACGGTGTCAGAACGGAGCCGATGATTAATCCGAAGACCGTCAGTTTCACGGCTGCAGGGACATTCCCTTTTTGAATGCCCGTCCAGGCAATCGTCATCCCGCTTGTCGGCAAAAGTGCTACGAGAGCGAGCCCTGCAAACATCAGCGGTTCATCTCGCAAAATAGTGAATCCGATCAGCATGGCAACAAGCGGAATCCAGATGAAGTTGATCAGAAAAGAGACCCCGATCAGTTTCGATTCCTGCCGGATTTTCGTCAGTTCCTGCAGTTTCAACCCGACCATTGTTGCAAAAATCATGATGATCGTCGCTGCGAGGATGGTTGAACCAAGCGCTGACGTGTCAACGTTTAAACCGATGATAAAGCTGATAATCAATACTGATGGCAGAACCAGCAGCAGGTGTTTTTGTGGAAAATGATAAAGTTTCATTAGCATTGTATGTTCACCCCACCCTGAAATAAATACCCCATTAGGTATAACAGTATGTTACTACGCGTATGATGCTTTTGTCAACACCCCAGACCATTTTCTCCTAAAACCTTTACCTGACAGGGGTTGTCACCTACGTACCGGCTGGTCAAACTGTACCACTATCATGCGACTGAATCATGAAACGGCTTACAGAAGTTGAACGAAGAACGGATTTTTGAGAGACGATAACCACCCATTTATTTACCAATCATGGCAATTCAGTTGACTTTTCCCCATTTTCAACCTACACTATTCACTGAACAAGCATTCTTGGATCCATACTTCTTAAGAGAGAGTGTGCATAACTATGCCAAATATTAAAGAACAGGATTTGCTCAGTTCGGGCATTGAGCGATTCATTACGCCTGCAAAGGATGTCGCCCACGTCCAGCCGGAAAACAGCCTTGAACATGCCCTCCTGGTCCTTGTAAAATCAGGTTATACAGCCATTCCGGTCTTATCAACTACTTTTCAGCTTCGCGGCATTATCAGTAAAGCCCAGGTGCTTGATTCCATGCTCGGTACAGAACGGATCGAACCGGAGCGTCTCAGCCAATTCCTCGTGCAGGATATGATGACGGAAGATGTGGGATCTGTGCTGCATTCATCAACATTAGAACGGGTGATGAACATCTCCATTAATTATCCTTTCGTCTGTGTTGAGAATGAGAACGGGGCCTTTGAAGGCATCGTTACACGAAGCAAACTGCTCGCTCATTTAAACGGCTATCTCCATGAACAAAGACGGCAACTCCAGCAAAACGAGAGTCAGGACGAGTAAGTCCTGACTCTTTTGTATGTGTCGATGAAGGACCCACTATTCTGACAGATCGAGGTGACAGAAAGATGTCTGATTCTTTATTTACGCCTATCACAATGAAGGGCGTCACGTTTAAAAACCGAATCGTCATGGCTCCAATGTGTATGTACGCGTCTTACAACGAGGATGGCATGGTCACACCCTGGCATGTGACCCATTACGAATCAAGGGCCGCAGGCCAGGCCGGCCTGATTTGCATCGAAGCGACCAGCGTCACAGAAAACGGCACCATTTCCCCACAGGATCTCGGGATCTATGATGACGGGCACGTCGACGGCTTGAAAACCCTGACCGACGGTATTCACCGTCATGGCGCGAAAGCTGCCATTCAGCTCGCACACGCCGGCCGAAAAGCAGTCTATGACGGGACGATCAAAGCTCCTTCGGCGATTCCTTTCGATGACAACGCCCGAACGCCCGATGAACTGACAACGGATGAGATCAAAGATCTGATCCGCCGGTTCCAACAGGCAGCCATTCGCGCGAATCAGGCCGGTTTTGATGTCATCGAGCTTCACGGTGCCCACGGCTATCTGATAAACCAGTTTCTCTCCCCGCTGTCAAACAAACGGACAGATCAATATGGCGGAACGCTTGAAAACCGGTTCCGCCTGTTAAAAGAGATCACGGAAGCGGTTCAGGACGTGTGGGACGGTCCCCTCTTCGTTCGATTGTCTCTGAATGAATATCACCCGGAAGGCAATCAGGACAATGATTTTGACTTCCTGGCAACGGAGCTTAAACGCCTCGGCGTCGATCTGATTGATTGCAGCTCCGGTGGCGTCGTCCGCACACCAATTGATGTTTATCCCGGTTACCAGATCCCTCTTGCGGAGCGGCTGAAGGCCGCGACCGGCATCCGCACCGGGGCCGTCGGGCTGATTACAACGGCAGAAACGGCCGATGAAATCATCCGGAACGATCGCGCGGATCTCGTTTTTCTCGGACGGGAGCTGTTGCGGAATCCCTACTGGCCACTCTTTGCCGCAGAGACACTGAAAGCGGAAATTGAGCCACCGAAACCTTACAGGGCCGGGTGGCTGTAAGCAGGTTGATTAAGATCACAAAAAGAGGTACACGGACACATCACTGTGTTCATGTACCTCTTTTTATCAGTTTGTGCGGGGCCTGAACTGTTTCATCAGCTGCCGTTCGCGGTCCTTGAACATTCCTTTTAACATCAGCCTGACAAAAGGTGACGGCACAAGTGACGAGAATTCGACCCGGTCAATCATTCTCGTCCTACCATCATCAAGCTCTTTAAACGCATGGACATGTCGCCAGCTTTTAAACGGAAACGGAAGCTCCGTTCCCTCATCCATAAAAAACGCGCGGGGCACCACCTTGGTAATCCGCCCCTTCCACTGCATTTTGATAATCAGAAAATCCATCTGGAGATGCACATCGCTGCCTTCATACACATCCTTCTCGCCAAGAATACGGATTTTAGGAAAGCCGGTAATGGCTGCAAGGTTCTCGTTAGTCTGAAAAAACGCCCATACTTCATCAAGCGGGCGGTCAATATCGGTTTTGAAATAAAATGTATCCTTGAACATTGGCCTCATCCCTTTCAAATCGTGTGGGTCTATTTTATGATGGGAGGAGGACAATAGCAACGTATTTCACTTACAACTCAGGAAAAAGGACGTGGTCATGATGAGCTTCAGGTTCCAAAAACGCATTCGCGTTGCCCCCGGAATTCGTGTCAATTTGAGTAAACGCGGCATCAGTACCTCTGTCGGACGTCGGGGCGGCACGGTCTCTGTCGGAAGAAGAGGTGTGCACGGGAATGTCGGGTTGCCCGGCACCGGTCTTTCCTACCGGACAAAACTGAACAAAAAAGGCAGTTCAAAAGCGTCTTCCTCTACGAAAGCGTCAAACCAATCCGCTTCCGGGGCCAATCAGGAACAAATCGACGTCAGATGGGATGACTCGATTCAGGACGTCCGTTTTTACAAAGGCGATGGCATTGCCCTTTCTGAAGACGAATCAAAAGCCGTCAGACGGGCATTCAAAGAGGATCTCACAGCTATTTATGAAGAAAAGGCCGATGAAATCAATGAACGCACAGCCCGTCTTCTCCGGCTCCATCAGGACGCCTTTGACGAAGAGATCCCCCTTGAAGAGTGTATGACGGAAGGCATTCACGATCAACCCGAAGCGCCTTCTTTTCAAACCTTCTATGATCAGCGAATGGCAGACGTCACCGGCACGTTCTCCTTCTTTGACCGCCTCCTGCACCTGCTTCCTTCAAAAAAACAGGAGCTTCACCAGATAGTCAACGGTGACGCCCAAATGCAGTTCACTGAAGCCAAGACGGATTATGAAGAAACGATCCGTTCTTTAAAAGAAGAGCAGGAACACCGTCAGAAACTGATGACCCGTGTAAAAGAGGGGGATACGGAAGCGATGGAAGAATGGTCACTCATCTATCTCGACGAGCTTGACTTCCCCCTCGAAACGGACGTCGATTTTCATATCCCGCAACCGGACACCGCCTATGTCGACGTGGATCTCCCGAACCCCGACAAAGTTCCGGTCAAAGAGGCCGAGGTCCTGAAATCAGGCAAACTGAAGATCACGGAAAAGACCCAGCGCGATCAGCGCGATCACTACGCCCGCCTCGCAGGCGGCACGGCGCTGTATCTCGCAAGCTACTTCTTTGCGTATCTGCCGACGGTTCACTGTGTCGTGGTCTCCGGCTACCAGCAGGTGTTAAACGAAGGCACCGGCCACGAGGACGACGTCTATATTTACAGCGTCAAAATTGACCAGGACACCTTCCGGTCGCTGAATCTCGATCAGGTCCACCCGTTTTCGGCTCTCGAACAGTTCGATCATCGAATCAACGCGACCAAGACGTTCGTATTAAAAGAAATCGACCCCTTTGCACCTGAATAGAAGAGTCAAAGAAGGATGCGAACCCCTCTTAAAGGGCCGCATCCTTCTTTGTCGTCTCTCAGGTCGTCATTCCCTGACGAAGCGTCACGGGAAGAGGTTCCGTCCTGGTATCCGGTTCCTTCCCCTCTATTTGGGCGATGAGCAGCGCCACACACGTTTCTGCGAGTTCCTCCACCGGCTGCAGAACCGTTGTCAGCGGAAATGGGGCATAAGCCGTCGATGCCGTTCCGTCGTACCCGACGATCTTCAACGCCTCAGGAACCCTGATGGACTGCTCAAAAGCCGTCTGTAACACCATGGACGCAAGGAGGTCACTCCCGGCAAAGACACCGTCAAACGTTCCGTCACGAAGCGCATCCGCGACGTCGTCTTTCACATGATCGAGCTTCAGAATATGTGTATCACCGTATATATGCCGGTACGTTACCCCGTGCCGATCGAAATACCGTTTCGCCGCTTCATAGCGGATCTCACCGGCTACAGCTGTCTTTGGGTGTCCCCCTGTCATCAGCACATGCCGGCAGCCTCGCTCCACGAGATGCGCCGCAGCGAGTTCCCCGCCCTGCCAGTGATCGGATGAAACGGTCGGAACACGGTCTCCCAGAACCCTTTCGAAGCTTACGACAGGCTGATCAAGCGTGGACGCGTCATAGACCACATTCGTATGGCTCGCAAACAGAAGCCCGTCAACCCGACTGCCCCGAAGCATATCCACGTAATCCTGTTCCTTCTCCGCCTCATAATGGCTGTTACAGAGGATCAGTTTGTAGCCCGCCTCAGAAAGACGCTGTTCCACTGCCTTCGTCCACTGAGCGAAAAATGGATGGGACACATCAGGGACAATGACCCCAATGAGGGAGGTTTTCTGTTTTTGCAGGGCACGGGCCATTTCATTCGGACGGTAATCAAGTCTTGCCATCGCGCTGTACACATTGTTCTTCAACGCTTCACTCAGATAGCCCCGGTTATTGAGCACCCTCGACACACTCGTGACAGAGACGCCCGCTTCTTTTGCAATGTCTTTAATCGTCGCCATCGCTCTTCACTCCGTTTTTACAGCACAAGCTCCTTCATGTCACCGGTCTGTTCGTCTTTATAGGTGATGGTAAACGCATGCGTCTCGACGTTTGCCGTCAGTATGGCCTGATTATCTCCTGTCGTTCGGACAATTTCAAGCACCTGCCCATCTTCACGTTCCGTTATGTCAATCTGATCGTCGAAAGCTTTGTAGTCATTCCGGAACGTCATGAGCTTCATAAACTTTGCCATCACCGGCCGCTTCATCTCTTCTGCGATCTCTTCCTTTGTATAATAGTGCCGGTTGATGTTACGGCCGACTTTTGTCTCTTCCAAGAGCTCAATGTCATTCTTTCCTGCCAGTAAACCGACGTAGTACACTTGCGGAATCCCCGGCGCGAAGAACTGGATCGCCCGTGCGAGGAGATACGCCTGATCGTCGTCACCAAGGGCACTGTAATACGTGCAGTTCAGCTGATAGATATCGAGGTTATTGTACTCCATCGTATTGTACACCCGCTTCACATTCGCCCCTTTCGTAAAGAGGTCGTCCCGGGTCGCTTCTATCTCTTCCTGGGTCATGAGATCCGCCACGTCAACGACACCGATCCCGTCATGGGTGTCAAGGGTCGTGTACTGTTTTCTCGGGGCAATGTTGAGCCAGTGTGCGAGCCGGTCCGTTCGCCCGCTGTAAAGGGCGTGCAAAACAAGCATCGGCAGGGCAAAGTCGTACACATAATACCCCCGTTCGGCAAGTTTCAGCTGAATCGTGTAGTGCTCATGGATTTCAGGTAGGATCTCACAGCCGATCGGCTCAAGAATCGTCTGGATCTCATCAAGCATCTCCCACGTATCCGGCTCAAGGAAGAAGCAGTCTGTTCCCGGTTTCTTCGTGGCATACGCAAAAGCGTCCAAACGGATGATCGAAGCCCCTTTCTCCGCAAGGAACGTCAGGTTCTCCCGCATGAAGGCCTTCGTTCGCTCATGATACACATTCAGATCGATCTGTTCCTCATCAAACGTGCACCAGATCTTCTCCGTCGAGCCGTCACCGAACGTCACATCAATATATGGCGCTCTCGGCTTACGCTTGTAGATTTTATCCACGTCTTCCTGCGTCGGTTCCCCGCCCGGCCAGAAATCTTTGTATTGAATAAACAAATCGGCATAAGGAGAATCGTCCTTCTTCTCCATAAAGTCCTGAAAATACTCCGAGCTCTTCGAAATATGGTTGATCATAAAATCATACATCGTGTCATACTTCTTCGCGATCCGTTCCACGTCAGACCAACCGCCGAACGCCGGATCCACTTCCTGGTAAGTCATCGGCGCAAACCCCCGGTCCGCACTCGACGGATAAAACGGCAGTAAATGCACACCGCCCACAGCATCTTTGAAGTGCGTCTCAAGCACCTCGTCAAGCTCCTTCAGGTTCTTCCCCAGACTGTCGGCATACGTTATCAACATAATTTCATTCTTCACTGTCATTGTGTTCCCTCCCAATATAATCTGAAATCGATTTCATATACTGATAGTGTAACCGCTTCATCCGACTATGTCAATCGTTTAACATAACCGTCATAAAAAGTTTCAACCTCTCCATAAACGAGAGCACCAAGTTCAGACCGCAAAAAAGCATGCATCCGATGATGGACACATGCTTCATGCGTTATGCGTAAATGTTAATTAACAGCCCCTGAATCTCGCCGACCATGTTCAGGATATCAAGAGATTTTTTCTGTTCCCGAATGACCGCATCCGTTAAATCCAACAGCTTCCGGTCCACTTCCTGGACGATTTTATAAACCTTTGTCCGCCCCCGCCGGTTAAACCCTTTCCGCTCCTCGAGGTTCAGCCCGAGCTTCACTGCATCATCCATGAACTCTTTGACGAGCTGCTTGTATTTTCGCAGTTCATCAACGGTACGTGATTCCGCGAGTGTCTTGCCCTGATCCTCAATTTTCCCGAGCAGCTCACCGAGACGCTCATACTGGGCATTATTTCGCCCCTGTTTCATGATCTCCTGAAAGGTGACTTTCGCTTCCGTCCCTTTCGCCTGCGTCTGTTGGGTCTTATTAAAGCCTGCCCGGCCCACTTTGTTTACTTCCATGGCTCTTCACCCTTTACGTCTGTCTCTTTAAAGTAAAACAAAGGCTGCAGGAAAATGCAACCTTTGTTGAAAGATCTTATTGCAGTAACTGAAGAACTCCCTGCGGAAGCTGATTCGCCTGCGCGAGCATCGCCGTCGCGGACTGGTTGAGGATATTGTTCTTCGTAAACTCCGTCATCTCTTCCGCCATATCCGCATCACGGATCCGGGACTCCGCACTCGTCAGGTTCTCGTGAGTCACCTGGAGGTTGTTGATGGTGTGCTCCATACGGTTTTGTACGGCACCCAGTTTGGAGCGGGCGTCGTTAAGCAGATCAATAGCTTTATCTAATTCGAAAATCGCATTGTTTGCAGCTGCATTATCCAAAACGGAGATATCGGGAATCCCCAGAGTCACAACATCCATTCTCGGAATGTCGATCATGACATCCTGGTTTGTATTTGGACCAATTTGAAAAGCCAGAGCGTTATTTGTAATACGAAACTCTTCACCATCTTCATCGTCTGTATCAGTGACTAAAACAGATGAATCGAACTGATATTCAACACCGCCGTGTCTGATAACGCCATTTTTTGATGTCAGTGTTTCCGTCGCTCGTACTGTTCGAAATTCTGATACTCCATCATCCTGTTCACGCTGTTGAAGTGTAAATGCTGCTTCAAATTCCAGCTCAACTTTAATCGTTCCATTACCGGTAATTCTGCTGGAATCAAATTGAATACCGCCGACTGTTGGCCATGTTCCCGAATCGCTCGAATCAACACTCTCATTGTCAAATTCAGCACCGGCGCCGACCTCTATCACCTCATTCGCAATGCTTAGTCCATCCGGATCGAGGATCTCAATACGGGCGTTGTCTCCCTGAAATTCACGAACCAAAACCGTGTATTCGCCAAATTTTCTGTTTTCCCCAATCGCATCAGAGGACATAAAGATTTGACTTTCGTTGCTTATTCCTGCAGCAGTCTGAGTCACATTAGTCGTATATATATCACCTTGAACTCCATCGATTTGCAATCGGTAATCCGATGTCTCTAAATTCGCATCCAGAACTTTCGGGAAGTTCGTCATATTTGTTTCAGGAGCAAATGCATCAGGAAAACTTGTTAAAACAGCACTGCTTCCATCAAGAAGTTTTCTTGTATTAAACTCTGTTTTTTCAGAAATCGAATCGATTTCCAATTTCAACTGATCGATCTCTTTTTGTATCTGATCTCTGTCATTGTCTGTATTCGTATCATTCGCTGCCTGCACAGCGAGTTCCCGCATACGCTGCAACATCGTGTGCACTTCCTGCATGGCACCTTCTGACGTCTGCATGAGAGAGATGCCATCCAAAGCATTTCGCTCTGCCATTTTCAGACCGCGGATCTGTGAGCGCATTTTTTCAGAGATCGCAAGTCCTGCGGCGTCGTCCGCTGCACGGTTGATTCGGAGGCCTGAGCTCAGTTTTTCGAGGTTTTTGGATGTATTCATCTGGTTCTGGTACAGATTCCGATAGGCGTTCAGCGCCTGAATATTATTATTAATCTTCATGGGTTGATTCGCTCCTTTTTATTCGTAGATTGCCGATTGCTCATAGGCATTGGCTTTTTGCTTCATCATCTTCGGCTGTTTGTCCTGATTCGTCTTCAGTGCGGTCTGCCAGGCTTCAACGATCGGGGTCAGGGCGTTTAAGGCCTGATCCACCTTTGTTTCGTCTTTTGTGTAGTTCGCTTCGACGACCAGATCTGATGCGTAATTGTATAGGGCATCTAGCTGATCGGAGACGATGCCGGCTTCGTAATTGAGCCCGCCTCCGAGTCGGTGGAGAATGTCGTTGGCTTTCTGAAGCTTCTCATTGGCAATCATAAAATCTCTGGATTGAATAGCTGCCTTTCCCTCTTCCAGGTTATCGAGCAACGCTTCATAGAGGAGCGATGTGAGTTCCTGTGGGGATTTTTTATGTAGTGCTTCGTTTGTAATCATGTACCTTCACCTCTTTCAACGTGACCGACCTCCGTGTCTGTCCGTTTTTACCTCCATGTGTCTATCTCTTCTATCGGCAGAAATGCGTTGGATGTTAATAATTTCTTTCAATTTCTTCGATCATCAGTAAGATTTCTGCAATGACCGCATAGAGCTGTGGGGGAATATTCTCACCGAGATCCATATCAATCAGGTTCTCAAGAAGGAGTGAATCCTCTTCCATGTGAATATGATTTTCCTTCGCAAGCTCGAGGATCCGCTCCGCGATGTACCCCTTGCCTGAAGCGACGATCTTCGGATCGTCGCCATTCGTTTCGTCATAGCGAATGACGGCGGCTGTCGGGCCATTCACTTTTCTTCGGTTAACATGATTGAAGTGTTTGGAGATCATCATATCTTATAATCAAACCCTTCCTCGGTCATAAATGGAAGCGGCGCCTCTGTTTCAGGCTTTGCCTCCTGATCCGTTTCCTGCACACCGGCCAGGGCCTTCTCCGGCACTGTCATCGGTTTGACTGACAGTTTATTCACGTTATACCCGACCTCTTTCAGCTGTTCCAAATACCGATCCGCCAAAGGTTCGACACTGTCCGCAAAATAATCGGTATCATTTTTCAACGTCACACTGAGATTCCGGTCCGTGACGTTTAAGACAATCCCAAGCGGCCCAAGGCTTGACGTCTCCATATGGAAATACAGATTGCAATTCTCCCAATCCACCTGTTCCCCTTCATTCCGCGAGTTCACATAAACCTGCAGATTCTCACTCTCCCCTTTGACCATTAAAGGAATTTGGAAAAAGTACATATGGTTCTGCTGGGGTTCATTGCGGTTCATGAGCTGTTGGCCATTCAGCTGGCTGAGGGAGTTCTGGGCCTGTTGCTGAAGCATCCGCGATCCTTCGTCTTCACTTTTCGCGAGCTGCATGAGAATCGTCTTCAGATTCCGCTGTTGGGCCTCTGTCGGCACATCTTTGCCTCCTGCGAAAATCTGGGCGAGCTCCGCTTCCCGGTTCAGTCCGAGTCCGCGCATGCCTTCAAAGACCTGCCTTGCGGATCCGTCATTATACGTCAGCATCCGGCTTGACTGATCAAACTGTTCTGACAGCCTGTGCACAGGTGCTTTTGGTTCACTCCAGCTCTGTTCCTGACTCAGGACATGCTGAACGCGCTGGTTGGACGGCTTGAACTGGACCTGATCCATCGTTGTCTGTACCTGCCTGACAAGCTGACGTGCTTCGGCATGCTTGCCCTGTGACAGGAGCTTCTTGGCATCATGCAACTGTGCACTTGCACCAAGCATCCTGCGTTCGGTTTTCATATCGGCAAACAGCATCCAGTCGCTCTTCATCAGTTGACGGTCCAGCTGCTTGATCAGGCTGTCAAGCATCGGTCTCACTTGAGGTGTCGCCTGGTTTCGGAACTGCTGAATCATCGATTCAATCCGGTTCAGCTGTTTTGAAGCGTCTCGCTGAAAGGCTTTGAAATCATCTGTTGCCTGAGCGAACCGCTCTGTCACTTCCGTAATGAGAATCGCCTTAGGCTGTGTCCCCATCGTCTGAAGCACTTCATTTCGCATGTATTCCTGCATCTCACGCTGGGATTCCGAAACACTTCTTGTAACAGGCTCCTGCGGGAGGGTCTGCTGAATCTCCTGAGCCGTGTTCGTCAGTGTCTGACGCGCCTTCAGCTCTCTGCCGGAAGAAAGTCTCGCTTCCGCCTCATTCAATGCAGACGCAAGCCGTTCACGGACTTCCTGAGGAATCGTCTGTTGTGAAAGCTGATTCCGGACTTGCTGAATGGCATCAGAGAGATTCGCACTGTTTTGTACGGTCTGACTGATTTGTGTGAGGAGGGCTTGCATATTCGTCGGCTGTGCCGTTGTTTGCTGCGCGGTTCCGCTTGATCCTGTCTGAGTCGCAGCTGCCTGCTGCAACGTTTGTGTTAATTGTTCAATTCGGCCTGCCGCTGCCTCGCGCCCGGAATTCGCCTGCAGGGTAATCATCTCTCTTAATGCCTGATTAACCTGCTGGCGTGCTTCACGATCACCGCTGTTTTGCACGGTTTGCTGCAGGTTCTCAATCGATTGTCTCAATCCCTGACCGGTTTGCAGAGCCTGACGAACCTGCTCTGCCGCACGGACAACTTCCTGTCGCGCCGACTGACTGACTCTCGGCTGTTCTGTACGGACTTGTTCAGTCCGTTCCGATCTTCCGGTTTGTTCGGTTCGGGGCTGTTCGCCACGCTCCGCTGCACGAAGTGCCTGCGTCAGTTCACGACGTGCGTCACTATTTGACACACGGTCCACCTGCTCGCGCACCTGTTGAACCTGTTCTCGCACGTCCCGGCCCTGCTGGACGTTCGTCCGGATCTGATCAATCGCACGGGTCAGCTGTTCACGGCTCTGCGGCTGGGAAGGCTGCCTTGCCTGGTCTGTCCGTTCCGGTCTCGCTGCCTGTTCGGTTCGGGGCTGTTCACCACGTTCCGCTGCACGAAGTGCCTGCGTCAGTTCACGACGTGCGTCACTATTTGACACACGGTCCACCTGCTCGCGCACCTGTTGCACCTGTTCTCGGACATCTCGGCCCTGCACGACATTCGTCCGGATCTGATCAATCGCTCGCGTCAACTGTTCACGACTCTGCGGCTGGGAAGGCTGCCTTGCCTGGTCTGTCCGTTCCGGTCTCGCTGACTGCTCGGTTCGGGGCTGTTCACCACGTTCCGCTGCACGGAGCTCCTGCGTCAGCTCGCGGCGAGCTTCACTGTTTGACACACGGTCCACCTGCTCGCGCACCTGTTGCACCTGTTCTCGGACATCTCGGCCCTGCACGACATTCGTCCGGATCTGATCAATCGCACGGGTCAGCTGTTCACGGCTCTGCGGCTGGGAAGGCTGCCTTGCCTGGTCTGTCCGTTCCGGTCTCGCTGACTGCTCGGTTCGGGGCTGTTCACCACGTTCCGCTGCACGGAGCGCCTGCGTAAGCTCGCGGCGCGCTTCACTGTTTGACACACGGTCCACCTGCTCGCGTACCTGTTGCACCTGTTCTCGGACATCCCGGCCCTGCACGACATTCGTCCGGATCTGATCAATCGCACGGGTTAACTGGTCCCTTGAAAGAACAGCTTCCCCTGAGCGGTTCTGTGCGGCTTCTCCGGCCCGTCCGTTGGTCATGGAACGGACCTGCTCAGTGAGTCGAGGCCCGTGAAGGGCATCGTGCACTGCTCTTAATTGATTGGCCGTAGGCTCGAGGCGCTTGGTTGCCATCACCTGCACCGTTTGCTGACGCTGTTCAGCTGATCCTCTGTTCGATTGAATATATTGAGACAGATCACGCACCGATTCACGGGTGAGCGGGACTCCACGGTCCATCAACTGCCTCGCAGCCTGCCTCAGTTCCGGTGAAGGATCACGCTGACCGAGGTTACGCAGCACGCGGTTCACATCCTGCTGATCCCCTTGTGACCTCGCACCGTCCCGCCTGCCGTCTCCGGTAATTTCTCTGACACGGACGCCTTCATCTGTTCGGCCACGCACTTCTATATTAACGCGGTCACGCTCAGGAACGCCGCCTTCGAAAGTAGCGCGTACCTGCTGACCCCTGATTGAAATCATCGCTTCACGATCTGAAATACGGGACTCCACACGGGCACGGTAGACTTCGCCGTCCCGCATCTGCACAGGTCGTTCCTGTGACTGCTGCTGTCCCTGTATCTGTTGCCCTTGAATCTGCATGAGCAACGACTCCTCTCTTCCATTCTCTTCACTGTAAATATCGGCAAAAAAACAAAAAAGTTGAGGACGAATTGTGAGCAGCCGTTTTCACTCCTCATCATCGTCCTCAACGTCTTTGCCAATTGTTCCCCTTAGAAAATCCTTCTCGAGGCTTGTTCCCCGTCCTTTCTGATCCCGAAGCTGATCAGAAGCGGTTTCATCGCCGATTTGTGTGCCCCTCAATAATGCATGCTCCCCGAATTTTCCCCGTATTTCCCCAATCATCGACTGCAGGCGCTCTTTTTTGACATCTTCCTCATAATTGAAGAGATCAAGCGGTTTAACAGCATGCCCCTTTTCCACGAGATCCATCCCCGTAACACCGAGAAGACGGACGGATCGGCCGTTCCAATAGTCATGAAACAGCTGTTTGGCCTGATCATAGATATCATCCGTTCCATCAACCGGGTAGGACAGCTTTTTCGACCTCGTTATCGTTTTCCGGTCATGATAACGGATCGTCAGCTGAATATTGCCTGCGTAGACGTCTTTTTTCTTCAGACGGCGGCTCACGGAATCGGACAGGTTTCGAAGAATGCGGGTAATGTCCTGCCGGTTGGCCGTGTCTTTCGGGAGCGTGGTGGAGTTGCCAATGCTCTTAAAATCATGGATCGATTCCGGATCGACCGGACGAAAATCAATCCCGTTCGCTTTCTCGTGCATCCGTTTCCCCGCTACGCCAAATTTCTCCGTCAGGAAGAATGGATCGGCTTTCGCCAGGTCTTCAATCGTAAAGAGACCGAGGCGGCTCAGTTTATCCGCTGTTTTTTCTCCGACACCGTGCATCTCCACTGCCCGAAGCGGCCAGAGAATATCGGGTACTTCCCGCTTTCTGAGGACCGTGATCCCCATCGGCTTCTTCATATCACTCGCCATCTTTGCAAGGAACTTATTAGGTGCCACTCCTATACTCGACGGCAGATGCAGATCATGATAAATATGATCCTGAATGATTTTTGCGAGTTCAAGTCCATGCGTGCCCTCAAAATGAACATTCGTCACGTCCATATACCCCTCATCGATTGAAACAGGCTCTACAAGAGGGGTGTAGGAATACAGGATCTCAAACATCTTGCGGGACATCGTCCGGTAGCGGTCAAAATCCGGAGGCCTGACGAGTAATCCGGGACATGCTTTCTCCGCTTCCCATAATGGCATCGGCGGCTTGACTCCTTTTGCACGAGCCTCATAGCTTGCCGTGACGACAATTCCCCTCCGTTCTTTCGCATTACCTGCAATCGCAAGCGGTTTTCCCCTGAGAGAGGGGTCATATGCGGCCTCTACCGATGCATAAAAACTGTTCATATCCACGTGGAAAATAATTCGGCTTTTTGTCACAATTTCCACCCACCTTCTTGTATCGCCTTCATTTCCCTAATTTGCAGGACATTCACATCGAACGTTTGTTTTTCACAGGTTCAGTAGTGGAAACAAGTATGTTATAATAAATCTATTCATCGAGGAAAGGTGGTTACCAACCATGTTTACAAACGAATACACCCGATCCCATTACTCCGTTGTACTGTGTCAGGTCGTGAAAATTGTAAATGAACGCGCAAGCCACCACCTTCCTTCACCAACCATCGAAGAACTCTCCAACCAGACTGGTCAAACGGAAGAGAATATTCTCGAATCCATGGAATTCGGGATTTTACCCGAAAACACCCTGCTCCAATAGCAGGGTGTTTCTCTCTGTTCACACACCTTTACGACCCCTGTTCACGATCCCGTTCATCTTGAAACAGCTCACCTTCTTTTGAATGATCGAGCCAGTTGATGAATGACTGCCCGTGAAAGTGACCGTTCACAGCACGGAAAAAAGCGTTCATCTCCGCAAGAAGATCCGTTCGGTCATCGAAATACGTTTTTAAAAACTGATAAAACTCAAACTCATACTGACTGGATTCCACCCGTTTTTCCTTTCCCTTTTCCGTCAGTCTCACAAAGGACCGCCGTCGGTCATAATGATCTTTATGAATATCCACCAGTTCTTTGGCACTCATACGCTTTAACACCTGCATCACCGTTGAACGGTCCCATAAGCCAATTTTGGCAATATCGCTGACAGAGAGGGATTCGTAAGAGTGAACGATCCAAAGAATATGCTGTTCCGCTGCGGTAATGCCGATTTCCTTGGCGTTACGCTGCCAGTTATCTTCAACGGCTTTGGATGCCGCACGAATATGGTTCAAAAAGATATGCTGTTCGTATTCTTTATTCACGTCCGCCTTCACCCTTTCCCCTCGGCAACGATCTCCTGAACGATTGCCACAACCAGTTCGCCTGCCTGAATCAGTTCCGCTTCCGGGATCGATTCACCGGTTGTGTGAATCTCTTCATAACCAACACCTAGATTGACTGTCGGAATCCCGAGGCCGGAGATGATATTAGCATCACTCCCGCCACCGCTGTGACGAATGACCGCCTCACGTCCTGTTTTTACGGCTGCACGCTTTGCCAGTTGTACGATCGGATCATTTTCGTCGTGCTTAAAACCGGGATAAATATGTTCCGTCTGAAGCTCTGCGACACCACCCATCCCGCTCGCTGCTTCATTGAGCGCCTTTGTCATGGCATCAAGCTGACTGTCGAGTTTTTCTTTCACTAGAGAACGTGCCTCCATAAACAGTTCCGCATGATCACAGACGATATTCGTCTGCGAACCGCCCTCAATCCATCCGATATTTGCCGTCGTTTCGTGATCAATCCGGCCAAGCGGCATAGTTGCAATGGCTTTCCCAGCCATGGTGATGGCCGAGATGCCATTTTCAGGTGCCACACCCGCATGGGCTTTTTTCCCCTTCATGATGGCATGAATCTTCGCCTGATAGGGCGCTGCGGTAATGATTGTACCCACTTTACCATCACTGTCGAGAGCGAATCCGAAATCGGCAATGAGATCGTCCCGTTTCAAAGCGCGTGAGCCGACCAGTCCGGATTCTTCGCCAACCGTGATCACGAGCTGAATCGTGCCGTGCGGGATCTGTTGTTCTTTCAAAACTCGAACCATTTCCAAAAGTGCCGCGAGTCCGGCCTTATCATCCGCCCCAAGGACTGTTGTTCCATCAGAAGAGATGACCCCGTTTTCCCGTACCGGCGTTACTCCTTTCCCTGGCACGACCGTATCCATATGTACCGTAAAATAAACAACAGGCAGCGCCTTGTCTCCTGGCAACACCGCAAGCAGGTTCCCTGCGCCATGTCCGGTTTCTTCCATACTATCGTCTTCTTTAACTTCAAGGCCGAGGGCTGTCAGCTTTTCCGTTAACAGATCGGCTATTTTACGCTCATAGCGGGTCTCCGAGTCGACCTGTACAAGTTCAAGAAATTCATTGATTAATCGGGTTTCATTGATCATGATGTGCCTCCAAATATGTATACTTTCTTTTATTCTACCAAAAAAGAGACGTGTATGTACAAAAAACACGTCTCTTTCTTGACACTTATAACGGGATATTTCCATGTTTTTTCTTCGGGCGGGATTCTTCCTTACCCCGAAGCATGTCAAAACTGTTGATGAGACGGATTCGTGTCTCACGCGGATCGATCACATCATCGACCATGCCATTTGCTGCGGCGATATAGGGGTTGGCGAATTTTTCTCTGTAAAGATCAATCTTTTCTGCCCGCATCTTCTCAGGATCGTCCGCTTCCGCTATATCCTTGGCAAAAATAATATTCGCTGCCCCGTGCGGCCCCATGACGGCAATTTCCGCATTCGGCCATGCAAAGACAAGATCCGCACCGATGGATTTACTGTTAAGGGCCACGTATGCCCCGCCGTAGGCTTTTCTTGTAATCACCGTGATCTTCGGTACCGTTGCTTCCGAATAGGCATAGAGAATCTTTGCGCCGTGACGGATGATCCCGCCATGCTCCTGTTTGACGCCCGGAAAGAAGCCCGTCACGTCTTCAAAGGTCACGATCGGGATTTCAAAGCTGTCACAAAACCGGATGAACCGGCTGATCTTATCAGAGGAGTCAATATCAAGTCCTCCTGCCATGACTTTGGGCTGATTGGCGACAATCCCGATACTGTGTCCGTCAAGTCTCGCAAACCCGACCACAGCGTTTCGTGCAAACGACTGATGCACTTCAAGAAAACTGTCCTTATCCATCACCTCACGAATGACACGACGGACGTCATACGGTTTGGCCGGATCTGTCGGTACGTGATCAAGAAGATCGTACAAATAATCATCCGTTTCTTCAGGTTCTTTTTTTACCGGTGGCTCCTGTCCCTGTGCAGATGGCAAATACGTAAGCAGATGGCGCACCTGTTCCAGGACCTCCTCTTCAGTCTCTGCGGAAAAGTGGGCATTCCCGCTCTTCGAACTGTGCACATCCGCGCCACCGAGGGCTTCAGAGGAGATCGCCTCCCCGGTGACCGTCTCAATCACTTTCGGTCCGGTGATAAACATCTGACTCGTTTTCTCCACCATAAACACGAAATCCGTGATCGCTGGTGAGTAAACGGCTCCGCCGGCGCACGGCCCCATGATGACGGAAATCTGCGGGATGACCCCCGAGTAAACCGCATTGCGGTAAAACACATGACCATAGCCGTCAAGAGAAAGTACACCTTCCTGAATGCGTGCCCCGCCGGAATCGTTCAGGCCGATAAACGGTGCTTTCGTTTTTACCGCCAAATCCATGACATACGCGATCTTTTTTGCATGCATCTCTCCAAGAGCACCGCCATATACGGTGAAGTCCTGGGCAAACAGGAACACCCGCCTTCCTTCGATCGTCCCGTAGCCGGTCACCACTCCTTCTCCCGGGGCACCGCCTTTTTCAAGACCCGGCTCGTCAAATCGGTGTTCGACAAAACCCTGAATTTCCGTAAAACTTCCTTCATCAAGTAAGAGATCGATCCGTTCTCTCGCCGTGAGTTTCCCTTTGTCGTGCTGTTTGTCTATTCGGCGGTCACCCCCGCCAAGTTCCACCTTACGTCGCTTATCATAGAGTTCATTGATCTTATCATACATATCCATGCAATCAGCCCTCCCCATCTTCTTCAGGAGAACCTGTATCCACCAGTTCAATCAGTGCACCGTTTGATCCTTTCGGATGTAAAAAGGCAATCGGATGATCCGCAGCACCGTCTACCGGCGTTTCGTTAATCAACGGAACCCCTTCCTTTTTGAGTTGCATCAAACGATCCTCAAGCCGGTTTACGGAAAACGCCATATGATGAAGCCCCTCCCCTTTCTTTTCAAGAAAACGTGCAACAGGACTGTCGTCATTCAAGGGCTCGAGCAGCTCAATACGGACATTACCCGCATTGATGAACGCCACTTTGACCCCCTGATCCGCAACTTCCACCACCTGTTCAACGGAAAGATGCAGGTGTGTATCGTAAAAAGCCGCAGCCTCATCAATGGACCTGACGGCGATGCCGATATGATCAATCCCACCGGGCGGATCGAGGACCGTTTCGCTCTCTCCTCTGTTTTCTCGAACAGCTGTCTCGATAAAACCGGTAATGGCAGCCATGCTTGTGCCCGGTGTGAAAATCTTCCGAATTCCCGCTTGCTCAAGCCTTTTAATATCTTCACGGGGAATGACGCCACCCCCAAATACGAGAATATCTTCCGCTTCTTCCTTTTCAAGCTCTTCCATCACTTTCGGGAACAGCACATTATGAGCCCCTGACAGACTGGACAGTCCGATGACATCCACATCTTCCTGCACCGCTGCCTGCACAATCTGCTTTGGCGATTGCCTTAAGCCGGTATAGATCACTTCCATCCCGGCATCGCGAAGAGCCTGACTGATCACAAGTGCTCCACGGTCATGCCCGTCGAGTCCCGGTTTTGCAATGAGTACCCGTATTTTCTCCATCGACTATTCCTCCTGCATTATGAAGTGTATTCACCAAATTCATCCCGGAGCACGTTGGCAATTTCACCAAGTGTTGCATAGGCCTTCACGGCACGCAAGATCGGCTCCATCAGATTCCCACTTCCCTTTGCCGTCTCCATGAGGGCGTGAAGCGACGCCTCAACCTCCTTGTTGTCACGCTCCGCTCTGATCTGATTGAGTCTGTTGACTTGCGCATCCACGAAGGCTTCGTCCACCTTCATAACATCCGGCTCTGCTTCATCCTCTTCTGTAAACCGGTTGACACCGACCACGACCTGTTCGCCTTTATCCTGGGCTTTTTGTGTGTCATAAGCGGCCCGGCGAATCTCCCGCTGCATGAACCCTGCTTCCACGGCCTCCACGGCTCCGCCCATGTCATCAATCCGCTTGATATACGCCCAGGCCTGTTCCTCAATGGCATCCGTCAAGGCTTCCACATAGTATGAACCGCCTAAAGGATCGACGGTGTCCGTCACACCTGTCTCATGGGCAATGATCTGTTGGGTACGGAGTGCAAGTCGGGCCGATTCTTCCGTTGGCAGGGACAATGCTTCGTCCTTCGCATTCGTATGCAGGCTCTGAGTGCCTCCGAGCACGGCCGCGAGCGCCTGCAGGGCAACCCGAACCACATTGTTCTCCGGCTGCTGGGCGGTGAGCGTCGATCCTGCCACCTGGGTATGAAATCTCAGCTGAAGACTTTTTTCCGATTTTGCTTCAAAACGTTCTTTCATGATTCCGGCCCACATCCGCCTCGCAGCCCGGAATTTTGCGACTTCCTCAAAGAATTCGTTATGTCCGTTAAAGAAAAAAGCAAGCCTTGGTGCAAAACGGTCCACATCGAGCCCTGCCTGAACCGCTGCTTCCACATAGGCAATCGCATTGGAGAGGGTGAAAGCCAGTTCCTGTGCTGCCGTGGAACCGGCTTCCCGGATATGATAGCCGCTGATGCTGATTGTATTAAAGGAAGGGGCCGATTCACTGCAATAGGCGAAGATATCCGTAATGAGCCTCATCGACGGCTTCGGAGGATAAATATAGGTTCCCCTGGCGATGTATTCCTTCAAAATATCATTTTGAATGGTACCCCTAACCTCCGAAGCATCGACGCCCTGTTTCTCTGCAACGGCGATGTACATGGCAAGGAGCACCGCAGCAGGTGCATTAATCGTCATGGAGGTACTCACATCTTTCAGTGAGATCTGATCAAACAGGATTTCCATATCTTCAAGCGTATCAATCGCAACGCCGACTTTTCCCACTTCTCCCATGGCCATCGCGTCGTCTGAGTCATAGCCGATCTGCGTGGGAAGGTCAAAGGCAACGGAAAGTCCCGTCTGGCCCTGTTCAAGAAGATACCTGAACCGCCTGTTTGTCTCTCTTGCAGAACCAAAACCTGCGTACTGCCTCATCGTCCAGAACTGTCCCCTGTACATCGTGGGCCGGATTCCTCTTGTGTAGGGGAACAGTCCAGGTAAACCGCAACGCTCCATGTAAGCGTTATCAATTGTTTCCGGCACATACACCCGTTCAACAGGAATCGCTGAAGATGTTATAAATTCACTTTTACGCTCCGGTCTTTTTTCAAGTTGCCGATTCACAAGATCCTGCCACTCTCTAAACCGGTTATCCTGGTCTGTCATGTCGGTCCCTCCTGTCAAAATGAATCATTCCTCATTATTCAGTATAACATTTTCCGCCAGTGAATGGTGAGATTGGATTGACACTTGAAATCCGTCACCAATCCCGATAAAATAGAAAGAGAATGCTAACTGGGAGGAGGAGTTTTCATGCCTCGGAAATATCGTAAAGCTGTCGTGTATATGATGATTATTGTTATGTTTTTCGGAACTGTCTTAGCCGGTGTATCCATGTACTGATAGTATCTCTGCAATAGCATAAAAGGCCTCACCTGATCTTTTTTCAGGTGAGGCCTTTTTTTATGCTCGCCGCTCAGCTCGTTTCAAGGGTTCCATACGATTTCAACGGTTTAAACTGCTGTTTGATATCCAGATAAAGCCTCAGCTCATGAACAAGATGCAACAGAGCCGAGCGGGCTTCAAATTCATCGCGGTTTTGAGGCAATGCCATATCCCGAAAGCCCTCCTGAAGATCCTCGAGCTGATCAATAAACCGGTCCGCTGTATTTTCGGGTTTCACACCATCTGCAAGACCATCCATAAAATCAGCCAGCATATCCGCCTGCTTCACATGATAATCAATGGATGTCAGAAGCGGCATCATGCGCTCGATGATATCAAGCTGTTTTTCACGCATTTTAAAATAATGATAATACTGATCATTGTAACGGAGGACATGATTTTCAAGGTTCTCGAGTGACAGGTTCTTCGCATCCTTTAACAGACGTTCCGCCGCGGTGATTTCACCGCCTGTCCATCCGCTGTCCCCTTTACGGATATAGCCTGCAAATTCGTGAAAGATCGTGCTGTAGTGCCCCTCAAGATCCCGTTGCATCCCTTCAAGCTTCCTCTCTTTTCCTGGCATGTAAAGATTCATAATCAGCGCAACGAGAATCCCGATCGTAATCAGTCCGAGCTCATTCATGATGATTGAGACAGATACGTCCTGCAAGGTATACAGGTGAAAAAAGATAACAGCACTTGTGATGATACCGCTCTGAACGTTCAGATACAGGGTCGTCGGTATGAAAATCAGGATCAAAAGAAAAATGGAGACCGGATGATAGCCGAAGAGTTCAAACAAAACGATGGCGTACACCATCCCGATGATACATGCGACAAAACGGGCCCAGGAGTTTGTGATCGTTTTGTGGCGCGTTTTCTGAATACAGAGCATTGTTAAAATGCCCGCCGACACAAAAAATTCGAGTTGAAACAGTTGGGCAATAAAGATGGCCAGTGCTGCACCGATTGCGGTTTTCAATGTCCGGTATCCGATTTTAAACATCGACTGTTTCTCCTCTCTTCGACCTCATTATTGCGCCTGACCTTTCAGACCTGACGATAGACGATTAAAAAAGCTCCCAGCAAATGTGTGCTGAAAGCTTGGGTCATTGAATATAGTGGCGCGCCCGTCAGGATTCGAACCCGAAACGCGAGAGCCGAAATCTCGTATGATATCCATTTCACCACGGGCGCAAAATAATGCGGTGTGATAACCGCACTATCGTAGTATAACAATACTCGTTCAAAAAAGCAAACTCTTTTTTTATACTTCATCCTCAAACATTTTTTCGAAGCGTTCGTTCATCTGATCCTGATTGTAACCTTTTTCAGCAAGACGTGTAGCAAAGTTCTGAGCCCACAGCGTCAGACGCTGCGCCATCTTCTGATACTTCTTTTTTTGCTTGGCACCCTTTGTCTCTTTGGCACGTCCTTCAGCATTGGACATGATGTTCTCCGAGATAAACAGTGCTTTCCAGATGTCTTCTTCTTCAAAGTCTGTCGCGCTGTCGTTGAAATACTTAATAACCCGCTTGTAGAAATCATCAAATTCCTTGAATGGAATCTCCTCTTCCATGTTCAAGTATGTATGAATTTCTTTATAGAGTTCCTGCATATCTGACTCTCCTTCACCCTATTCATGGCTCCATGAACGGAATTTGTTTTCCGACATGGATTATACCATAAAGAAAGAGAGGCTTCCACCTCTCTTTCAAAGCTTACTTAAAATGTGTTTCGAATCCTTCTTCGAGCTTTTGTACAACCTGAATCGGCTCATGTCCTTCAATTTCGTGACGCTCAATCATCATTTTTAATTCTCCGTCTTTTAAGAGAGCAAACGATGGCGACGATGGCGGATAACCGGTGAAATAACTTCTCGCTTTTTCCGTGGCTTCTTTATCCTGCCCTGCAAAAACCGTGACATAACGGTCTGCTTTCACATCGAAATTCTTCATATAAGCCGCAGAAGGACGTGCAATCCCTCCGGCACAGCCGCAGACCGAGTTGACCATAACAAGAACAGATCCTTTATCAGTCAGTGCCTGATCGACTTCCTCCGGTGTTGTCAGCTGCTCATAGCCGGCTTGATCCATATCGGTACGTGCAGCCTGGACCACATCGTTCATAAACATTTGAAATTCCACATCTATACACCCTTTCTTTGTTGAAGATATCTCTATTTTACACTGTTTTTACGTGAGATACCATGAAGGATGCTTATTCCCTGTGAATTTCTTTATTCAAGAGCTGTTCTCAAAGCCTCAATGTTCATTCGCATCAAGGAGAAGTAATCTTCGTTGTTCTCAACATCTTCATCCGTCAGATTTTCAAGGTTGTGAATGCGTAATATGTCCGCGCCTGTCTCATTCTGTACAGTCTCGATCAGGTTGGTCGGAATATTCGGTTCGATCATGACATGTTCAATACCATATTCATCCATTTGACTGATGATGGTCTGAAGTTGCTGAATCGATGGCTCGTTGGTTGGTGAAAGACCTGCGACTCCGAGCTGCTGGATACCGTAACGGTCTGTCCAATAGCCGTAACCTGCATGTGAAACGACAATAATATCATGATTCACGTCGTCAACCATTGCAGAGAATTCGCCATCTAGTGTCATTAACTCGTCAGAGAGATTGTCAAAGTTCTCCGCAAAAACTTCTTCCTGTTCAGGCATCAAGGAAACAAGTGCATCTTTTACAGCTTCAGCGTAATCAATAGCACGAACCGGGTCGAGCCACACGTGCGGATCATATTCTCCGTGTGAGTGATCATGGTCATGATCGTGATCGTCGTTATGACCGTGGTCTTCATTGTGATTATGATTCTCGTTATGATCGTGATTGTGGTCGTGATCATGGTTGTGATCGTCGTTATGATCGTGGTTATGGTCGTGATCATGGTTGTGATCATCGTTATGATCGTGGTTATGGTCGTGATCATGATTGTGTTCATCGTTACGATCGTGGTTATGGTCGTGATCATGATTGTGTTCATCGTTGTGATCGTGGTTATGATCATGATCATCTGAGATACCGTGGCTAAAACTGATTAAGTCCATGCCTTGTGTTGCTTCCACAATCTCAACGGCCTCTCCTTCAAGTGCATCTTTAATGGATGACGCATAGCCCTCAAATTCAGCGCCATTGAACAAAAAGAGATCGGCTTCTGCGATACTGATCATTTGGTTGGTTGAAGGCTCAAACGTGTGTGCATCTGCACCAACCGGAAGAATTGTCTCAGCCTCAACAAATTCCCCGCCGATTTCTTCAGCGAAAAAGGTCAATGGATACAGGGTTGTTTTGACCGTTAACGGTTCTTCCTGTTCTTGGTCAGCCCCGTTGTTATTGGCGTTATTCTCATTTGCTGTTTCAACGGCTTCAGGTTCGTCATTCTCTCCACAAGCTGCAAGCATTCCTGTTAAGGCAAATGCAGTCAACAGTTTTGTTTTTACTTTCATGTGTCCAAGCACCCCTTTAATTCGTAATCATTACGTTTTGTATTGCAAGTTGGAGTATATCGTAACGGTTACGATTTGTAAAGAGAAAAGACAGATCCGGGTTATTTTTTCCGGATCTGTCCTGGATTAAATCGATAGTGTTGTACTGTTCATCTGTTCGAGCTGATCTTTTATATGCGCCATGAAACGTCCTGCAATCAATCCGTCCATCACCCGGTGGTCAAGGGACATGCAGAGATTCACCATATGCCTGATCGCAATGGCATCATCGTCGGTGACAACCGGCCGCTTGACGATCGACTCTACCGATAAAATCGCTGCCTGAGGCTGATTGATGATCGGCTGGGATTGTACCGATCCGAAAGAGCCCGTGTTATTCAGGGTAAAGGTTCCGCCCCTCATTTCCTCAGCGGTCAGCGAACCGGCTTTGACTTTCTTGCCGATCTCATGAAGACTCCTTGCCAGTCCTCGGATGTTTTTCTCGTCTGCATGACGGATGACCGGAACAAACAATTCATCTTCATGGGCCACAGCCATAGATAAATGGACATCTTTGTAGCGGACAATATGATCGCCTTGCCATGATGCATTTACCTGAGGGAACGCCTTCAGGGCATCCACAACAGCTTTCATAAAGAACGGCAGGAACGTCAGATTAAACCCTTCGTCCTGTTTAAACGCGGTCTTCATGCTTTCTCTGTAGCGCACAAGACCCGTGACGTCCACTTCGACCATCATCCAGGCGTGAGGCGAGGTCTGTTTGGAATGGACCATATTTTGGGCAATGGCCTTCCTAACGCCTGTAACTGGGATTGTTTCCGTACGGCCGTCTTCGCTCCTGGCAGGCGTTGATTCAGCCCGCTTACTGCCTGAAGCTTCTCCGGCTGATTCTGCAGGTGTCGTCACAGACCCTGTCACAGTTTCTTTCGTGCCGCCTTCATCAATCACTTTCTGGATGTCTTTTCGTGTGATGCGGCCTCCCTTACCGGATCCGCTCACTTGAAGAAGGTCGATGTCATGTTCCTGAGCAAGCCTCATGACTGCCGGCGAATATCGCTGTTTCATTTCGTCATCCGCATCAGATACCTTTTCGACTTCTGTCGACACATTTGTCCCGGTGACTTCTTGCTCTTCAGATACATCCCCTTCGACAGTCATCGTGCAAATAACAGTTCCCACTTCAACGGTCTGATCCACTTCCGCAATCAGCCGGTCTACAGTACCCGTATAAGAAGACGGAATTTCGGCATTGACTTTATCCGTCATGACTTCTGCAATTGGATCATACTTTTCCACTTGATCCCCCGGTTTGACGAGCCACTTTGTAATTGTACCCTCCGTGACACTCTCCCCAAGTTGGGGCATGGTGATTTCTGTTGGCATCTCATTACCTCCGTTGCATTAAAATTCCGCCAGGTCACGCATCGCCTGTTCAATATCGGCCTGCGTCACGATGAATGCCTTCTCGAGGGGCGGTGAATACGGCATGGCCGGTACATTGGGTCCTGCCAGCCGTCTGACAGGCGCGTCCAGATCGAACAGGCAATGTTCCGCAATGATCGCGCTGACTTCGCTGATGATACTGCCCTCGAGGTTGTCCTCGGTGACAAGCAGCACTTTTCCTGTTTTCGAAGCTGCTTCAATGATCGCTTCCTGATCGAGCGGATAGACGGTTCGTAAGTCAAGAATATGGGCATCAATGCCTTCCTTAGCCAGTTTATCCGCAGCCTGTTTTGCGTAATGAAGCATCAATCCATAGCTGATCACGGTAATATCTTCCCCTGAACGCTGGACTTTCGCTTTCCCTATTTCCTCAAGATGGTCGACATCATCCGGTACTTCACCCTTCAGAAGACGGTATGCCTTTTTATGTTCAAAGAACAGTACAGGATCGTCAGAGCGAATCGCCGCCTTTAACAGCCCCTTCGCTTCTGCAGGGTTCGAAGGCATGACCACCTTGAGTCCAGGCGTACTCGCAAACATGGCCTCTACGGACTGTGAGTGATAAAGAGCGCCGTGAACCCCTCCGCCATAAGGGGCACGGATCGTAATCGGACACGTCCAGTCGTTGTTCGAACGGTAGCGGATCTTCGCCGCTTCCGATACGATCTGATTCACGGCAGGCATGATGAAATCGGCGAACTGCATTTCCGCCACAGGTCGCATGCCATACATGGCCGCCCCAATGCCAGCGCCCGCAATTGCTGACTCGGCGAGTGGGGTATCTATCACCCGCTGTTCACCAAAGGCTTCATAGAGGCCGGCTGTAGCGCGAAAAACACCGCCTCTCGCCCCCACATCTTCTCCCAAAACAAATACACGTTGATCCCGTTCCATCTCCTCGCGCATCGCGAGGGTAATCGCATCGATATAACTCATGACAGCCATCTGATCACACCTCCCCATAGACAAACTGTTCTAACGTATCCGGCGACGCAAATGGCGCTTCTTCCGCTTCATCCGTTGCCTGATTGATCATTCTGCGCAGTTTGCCTCTGATTTCAGCTTCCGTTTCTTCGTCCATCAGACCATTAGCACGCAAATATTCACCAAAGGTGTGAATGGAGTCGATCGCTTTCGCTGCTTCAACTTCCGCTTTGGATCGGTACGTGCTGTCGTCATCATCACTCGAATGAGGTGTCAGACGATAGGAAACCGTTTCGATCAGAGACGGACCTTCTCCGGAAAGGGCACGCTCCCTCGCATTTTTCACCGCCTGATAGACAGCGACCGGATCATTTCCGTCCACCGTTTCACCATGAATCCCATATGCTTTTGCCCGGTCAGAGACTTTTTCCACATTCAGCTGCTTTTCTTGCGGAACTGAAATGGCATATTTATTGTTTTCCACCATGAAGATAACCGGCAAATCATGAACCGAGGCAAAATTGATCCCTTCATGAAAATCACCCTGGTTGGAAGAACCTTCTCCAAATGTTGTGAACGCAACGAGTTCATCTCCCTGCATCTTCGCAGCAAGGGCAATTCCGACTGCATGAGGCACCTGTGTGGTAACAGGGGAAGAACCTGTTACAATCCGGTTTTTCTTTTGTCCGAAATGGCCCGGCATCTGTCTGCCCCCTGAATTCGGATCTTCCGGTTTGGCAAATGCGCTCATCATAATGTCTCTCGCGGTCATGCCGAAGTGCAGAACGACACCGAGATCCCGGTAGTAAGGCAGGACATAATCCACATCCCGGTCAAGCGCCATGGAAGCACCTACCTGAGCGGCTTCCTGCCCCTGACAAGAGATAACAAACGGTATTTTTCCGGCTCGGTTTAACAGCCACATCCGCTCATCAATCATCCTTGCTTCAAGCATTGTTTCAAACATCTTCAGGACATCGTCTTTCGACAGTCCTGCTTGTTCATGGTTCAGTTTTGCCATGTATGACCCCTCGCTTTCACATTTTCACATGCTCAATCATCCGCCGTGGATTTCGTTCCCGTCAACGGCAAGAGCCGCTTCTCCCATTATTTCAGAAAGACTCGGGTGCGGATGAATGGTTGAAGCCACTTCCCAATGAGCAGCATCAAGAACCCTGGCAAGTGCCGCTTCACTGATCAGTTCCGTCACATGTGGTCCAATCATATGAACCCCAAGCAAATCATCATTGTTTTCATCGGTTACAAATTTAACGAATCCGCTCGTGTCCCCAAACACCAACGCTTTCCCAATCGCCTTAAATGAAAATTTGCCCGTTTTTACTTGATACCCCTGATTCTTCGCTTCTTCTTCAGTCAGACCGACACTTGCGACCTCAGGAGCTGAATATGTGCACTTTGGAATGAGTGACTCCTGCATCGGCTCAGGACTGAGCTCAGCCATATGTTCGACTGCATGAATCCCTTCATGGGATGCCACATGAGCGAGCTGAAGGCCGCCGATAACGTCACCAATCGCGTAGATATGCTCTTCTGCCGTCTGGTAATGTTCATTCACCTGAATGAAACCGTGATCCGTTTGAATCTCTGTATTGCCAAGTCCAAGATCCCCGGTGTTAGCTTCTCGTCCGACAGATACCAGCACACGCTCTGATTCAATGGTTACGGTTTTTCCTTTATGTTCATAGGAGAGTGTAACACCATTTGTTTCAATCTTCGTGTCCGCACCATTAACTTTTGCGCCTGTATGAACTTTAACACCTTTTTTCTTCATGGCACGAAGCATTTCCTTACTTATGTCCGCATCCTCTCCCGGTAAAATCCGATCAAGATACTCCAGTACCGTCACTTTCGAACCGAAATCCGCGAGCATCGAGGCCCATTCGATTCCGATGACACCGCCGCCAACGATCGTAATCGACTCCGGCACTTCGCTGAGGACAAGAGCACCCGTCGAGGTCATAATCCGGTCTTCATCCACCGGAAGCCCAGGGAGTGTTTTTGCCCGACTGCCTGTTGCGATCATGACGAACTTCGGGACAAGCATGGTATTTTCCTCTTCACCATCATGTTCTACAGAGATTGTTCCTGCTCTTGGAGAAAAGATCGAAGGCCCCATGATTCGGCCATAGCCTTCATAGACATCGATTTTGCCTTTTTTGATCAGGTGCTGGACGCCTTTATGAAGCTGATCTACTATCTTTTCTTTCCGATCTTGAACAGCCGGGAAATTTAACGAATATTCAGATACATCAACACCGAAACCGCCCGCATGACGAATCGTATGATAGACTTCCGCACTTCTCAAAAGTGCTTTACTCGGAATGCAACCCTCGTGTAAACACGTTCCGCCAAGCTTGCCCCGTTCCACAATCGCTGTTTTCAAACCGAGCTGTGAAGCTCTGATAGCCGCAACATAACCGCCTGTTCCCGCTCCTACTATGACCAGATCATACTCTAATGCCATAAAAAAACCTCCTGTCAGTACCGGAAGGTCAGGTTCATACCTCCCGGTTCCTGTTATTTCCCTCGGTTCGGGTAGTGACGCGCACGTTCTTGCCCACGCATAACGCGGAGTGCTCCTTCCGTCAACGCCTGCATTTCATTTTCACCGGGTTCTGTGATGACATTTGCAATCCAGCTGATCCGTTTGGTGATCCGTTCAACAAACGTTTCACCATAAGCAAGGCCGCCCGTGAGAATGATTGCATCGACCTGACCTTCAAGCACCGCCGCGTGTGAACCAATTTCCTTCGCAATCTGATACGCCATTGCATCGTAAACGAGGGCTGCCTTCTGATCACCTGCTTTGATCCGTTCTTCAACCTCTCTTGCATCATTCGTACCCAGATGACCGACAAGTCCTCCTTGTCCGACGATTTTCTTCATGACTTCGTGTGCATAATACTCACCGGAATAGCACATGGAAACCAGATCACCTGCCGGCACGGTACCCGCCCGTTCCGGTGACAGCGGTCCCTCGCCGTGCAGGCCGTTGTTCACATCGACAACCCGGCCTTTTCTGTGGCTGCCTACGGTGATACCGCCGCCCATATGGCAGACGATTAAATGCAACTGTTCGTATTCTTTGTCCAAATCCGATGCCACTTTTCGCGCCACCGCTTTTTGATTCAGTGCATGAAAAATGCTTTTTCGTTCAAAATCCGCCACTCCGCTGATTCTTGCAATATCATCCATTTCATCTACGACAACCGGATCGACGATGAATGCTTCAATGTTGAGCTGAGCGGCAATTTCATCGGCAAGTATGGCACCCAGGTTTGAAGCATGTTCACCGTTGAAGCTGTTTTTTAAATCTTTCAGCATTTCGTTGTTCACACGGTATGTTCCGCCCTCGATGGGGCGGAGTAAACCTCCGCGCCCTACAACAGCGGATAATTTGGACAGATTCATACCGTGATCGGTCAATGACTGAAGGATCTTATCCTTTCGAAAATCGTACTGATCAATGATCCGTTCATACCCCGAGAGATCTTCCTGCTGATGACGGATGGTGGTTTCAAAGATTTCCTGATGATTATCGTATATGGCTATTTTCGTGGAGGTTGACCCTGGGTTAATCGCCAGAATCCGGTACGTTGATTCCACGGCAGAACCTCCTTTCTGATCGGTAACATTACGTGCGGCCTCGGCTCAAAATATGCATGCCATTTTGCAAGAACTGCCGGCGTGATTTACGCATCGTTTCGATACGTTCTTCAGCCATGCGGTCTGCGGCTTTATAAGATGCAATGCCGTCGCGTTTTGAGATTTCAAAGATTTTCGAGATGTTATCGTAAATCGTTTCAACTTTCTTCAGAGCCCTCTCCCTGTTATAGCCAATCAACTCATCGGAGACATTGATCACACCCCCGGAATTGATCACATAATCAGGAGCATAAACGATCCCTTTGTCCTGAATAATGTCGCCATGACGGGACTCTCTCAGCTGGTTATTCGCAGCACCGGCAATCACCCGCGCCTTCAGCTGCGGGATCGTCTCATCATTGATTGTCGCCCCAAGTGCACACGGGGAATAAATATCCGCATCCTGGCTGTAGATGTCATCGACGTCTACTGCTTTTGCTCCAAAATCCTCGACAGCCCGTTTGACAGCATCCTTATTAATGTCTGTCACAATAAGTTTGGCGCCTTCTTTATGGAGATAATCGCACAGTTTATAAGACACATTCCCGACACCTTGCACAGCAACCGTCCGTCCTTCGAGTGAATCATCGCCAAACGCCTCTTTTGCAGCAGCCTTCATCCCGACATATACGCCGTAGGCTGTGACCGGTGAGGGGTTCCCGGAGGAGCCGAATGCAGGTGATATGCCTGTCACGTATTCGGTTTCCTGATAGACAAGATCCATATCCGCTACCGTAGTCCCAACGTCTTCAGCCGTGATGTAGCGTCCGTTCAGCCCCTGAATAAAACGTCCAAATGCCCGGAACATCGCCTCATTTTTATCTTTTCTCGGATCTCCGATGATCACGGTTTTCCCACCGCCAAGGTTCAGACCCGCTGCAGCATTTTTATACGTCATACCTTTTGCCAGTCTGAGCGCATCTTCAAATGCATCTTCTTCACTTTTGTAGGTCCACATTCTCGTGCCTCCAAGAGCAGGACCGAGTGTTGTGTCGTGAATGGCAATGATCGCTTTTAATCCGGATTCTTTGTCTTGACAAACAACCGTCTGTTCATAATCGTACGTTTCCATGTACTTAAATAGTTCCATGTTAACATCCCCCTGTTTTGTGATCGTTTAGTTGCTTTCCGCTGAACGGATCGCCATAACCAGTGAAAACAATTTGCTTTCGATACTGTCGGTTCTTGACGTCAAAACAATCGGCGCCTTTGCACCGACGAGCATCCCTCCGACAATCGCATTGCCAAAGTAGGTGAAGGATTTATATAAAATATTTCCCACTTCTATGGTTGGCACGACGATTAAATCGGCATCGCCGGCAACCGGTGAAGAAATCCCTTTACTGTCTGCTGCGCTTTGATTGACGGCATTGTCAAAACCGAGCGGTCCTTCAACGATGCAGTCTGTAATTTGTCCTCGTCTGTTCATCTGCGTCAACAGTGCGGCATCTGTTGTTGCCTGCATTGCCGGATTGACCGTTTCAACAGCAGCAACCACAGCCACTTTCGGATGACTGATCCCCATGCTCCGGATCGCTCCCGTCGCATTCTCAATGATCTGTTTTTTCTCATCCAGACCAGGTGCAATGTTCATGGCCGAGTCAGACAGGAACAGCATTTTGTGGTAAGCGGGCAGGTGAAATCCGGCCAGGTGACTCAGTACTTTCCCTGTTCGGAGTCCTTCCGTTTTATGAAGCACGGCTTTCAATAATACGGAAGTCGGCACCATCCCTTTCATCAGTACCTGCGCTTTCTTTTCAGATACCTGGCGAACAGCTTTCCGGGATGCATCAACCTCGTCTGAGGCATCGCTGAACGTCACCCGGTCGTCCTCAGAAAATGAAAAAGAAGCCTCTTTCATTGCGTTTCTCATGACTTTATCCGGCCCGAAAAAATGAAATGTGCATAATGATTTTTCGAGAGCCGTTTCTGCCATTTTAAAAATAGCCGGGTCAACCGCGTTTACAACCGCTATCTCCATCTTTCTGACCGTTACCGGCATCGCCTTCAGAAGTTCATCAATCGTCATCTAGACGGCTCCTTTCATTTTGGCCTTACACAGTTAGTGCATGCAAGATACATGCCAATTGCAATCGCTGTCAGATCAATCACGACAAGCGACTCCACATGCAATACATTGCACATCGTGCAACATATTGCATGCATTATGTTGCATCCGGTATGTTCAGTTTATCCATTTTATAGTACAGGCTCCGAATAGAGATTCCTAATTCTTGCGCCGCTTTCGTTTTTACGCCTTCCGACCTGTTCAGCGCTCCCTCAATCGCAGAGCGTTCGGCACGGCTCACAATGGTTTCAAGGGTTTCCGATTCCCGTTTATATTCATTTTGATACGACTGTTTATCCGTCGCAGCAATAAACTCCGGCAAATGAATCGTATCGATTTCCGTAGCAGGATAAGGCATATGGATCATCGCACGGCCGAGAACATTTTCAAGTTCCCGCACATTCCCGGGCCAGTCGTAAGATTTCAGTTTTCTGACAGCTTCCTTCGTCAGAGCCTGAACATTTCTCCCGTACTCCTGGTTCAATTTGATCATAATCGTGCCTGCAAGGATTTCCAGATCCTCAATTCGCTCTCTCAGAGGAGGAATCGTGATGGGCATCCGGTTCAGCCGATAATACAGATCTGCACGAAACGCACCTTCTTCGATCTTTTCCTCAATGGTAATGTTGGTGGCTGCGATCACACGTACATCCACCTGAATGGATTTGGTTCCCCCGACACGGATCAGCTCCCCTTCTTGGAGCACCCTCAACAGCTTCGCCTGCATTTTCGGGGACAGTTCGCCAATCTCATCGAGAAAGATGCTGCCTTTATCGGCCTCTTCAAATAACCCCTTTTTGCCGCCTCTGCGTGCACCGGAAAACGCGCCATCCTCATAGCCGAAGAGTTCACTTTCAAGCAGTGCCTCCGACAGGGACGCACAGTTTACCCGTATAAATTTATTGAAACGGCGCTTACTTTCGTTATGTATCGCATGGGCAAACAATTCTTTCCCTGTGCCGGATTCTCCCCGAAGAAGAATGGTCGCAGGTGTAACTGCTGCGAGTTTAGCCTGATCGATGGCAATATGAAGCTGGGCAGCATTCCCTGCAATATCTTTGAAGCCGTACTGCGCTTCAAGTGTGCGAATGATTTTACGGGCTTTTTCGAGTTCAGAAGTCAGAGCCTCAAGTTCAGAGACATCATGAACGACACCAACACTGCCTTTGATCTCGTCATCGACAAGAACCGGAGCCACGTTTACAATCACATCTTTCCGCTGAGGTCCGAGCTTCATTCTCACACCTCTTACTGCTTCCCGGGTCCTCAGCACTTTCAGATGCATGCTGTCACCTTCAGAGATATCGGCTGTTGCCGGTTTTCCAATGACCTGTTCTTCAGTAAGACCGGTAATTCGTGTGTAGGCAGGATTAATAATCAACCCCCGTCCTTCTTCGTCAACAACCGAAATCGCATCTTCTGAACTTTGAATAATCGCTTCAAGCATCGTCCGGATACTCTTTAAGTTCGTTACCTCTTCTGCCATTTCCTGAATATCAGTGACATCTTTAAACACCGCAAGAGCACCGGTTATGGTCTCTCCATCGATAATCGGCACTCGGGTTGTGATGATTTTCCGATTTCCGATCAGCGTTTGACGCTGGTGATACTCCCCTTCGCCCGTTTCAATCACCCGGGGTAAGCGACTCGTCGGCAGGACGTCCCGGATATGGAGGCCCAATACATCCACCTCACGCATTCCCGTCATCTCTTCAGCCTGTTTGTTCATCATTGTCACGTTTCCCGCATTGTCTATTGCAATCATGCCATCGGATGTGGACTGAAGAATCCGCTCCATTGTACTGCTGTGCTGACGGATATTCTCGATCAATTCTTTCTTCTCTCTGATGAGCTGGAATAAAAGCGCCGCCACCGAACCGGGAATCAAAGTCAGATCCCTGTTTTTTGTCTCCCGTTGAAGAGATTCATAAATATTTTCATCGCCTGTGACATCGATGACGATGTCTTCAGATGTCAACTCCCCGATTCCATCAGTCCAGTCATGAAACGTCGGGATTCCGAAATCTTTTGCCCGTTTTATACCGGGCCGTTCAATTTCCTTGTCAACTATACCCGCAACCCTTATCAGACTTGAGTCCTGTATCATATGTAAAATAGCCGTTCCGCCTTCACCTGCACCAATGATCAAAGCTTTCCTCACATTTTCACCCCCTGGTCCTAATTCCTACTATAACATGTGAACGGTTTGATCGAAACTCTCCTTTTTAATCATTATACTCGACCTCAGAAAAAAACTGCAGTAAACTGTTGATGAACAGACTTGAATACTGAAAGGAACGTGATTCGATGACATTCCAGCGCCTCCTTGCTCTCATCGTCCTTCTGATCCCTGTTGGACTTGCAGGATATGGGATCAAGCTGATGAGAGATACATTTTTTCAAATCATAAATTGGCCTTATCCCGGAGGGACGATCCAATTTTTCATTGGGCTCATTGCGTTTATAGCAGGGGTATGGTTTATTGGCGGTTTCATTTTGTATCGCGACCGAAAAAATAATAAAGTTGCCATCCGGTTTCAAAAAAAAGCACCTGCAAGAGAGTGACTCCTGCAGGTGCTTCACTTTATTCACGTTCCGACCATTCGCGGCGAATCCGCTCAGAGACCATGGCAATAAACTCCGAATTAGTCGGTTTTGACTTGGCCCTGTTTATCGTATGACTGAATGTCTCCGCAATCACATCGACATCCCCGCGTCCCCATGCGACTTCAATCGCATGACGGATGGCGCGTTCAACGCGACTTGGCGTCGTATCAAAACGTTTGGCCACTTCCGGATACAGAACTTTTGTAATGGAATTTAAGACATCCACATTCCGGTGAACCAGTTCGATCGCTTCTTTAATGTAATGATAGCCTTTAATATGCGCAGGCACACCAATCTCACGCAACAGGTGCGAGATGGACTGATCGAGAGATTCATGGTTGATTTTCGTTGCCGATTCCGAAAGACGTCCATTTTTCGGCAGATCCGATACCTGTTTAACCTTCTTCATCAGTGTATCCATATCAAACGGCTTCAATACGTAATAAGATGCACCAAGTTCGACTGCTTTTCTCGTGTATTCTTCATGACCAAATGCTGTAAGCATGATCACTTTGGGCCGCTCCATTTCGTTGATGGTCTGAATTTCTTCCAGGACGGACATACCGTCCATGTGAGGCATAATGATATCCAAAATGAGAATATCCATCTCCGTCTGCTTGACCATTTTCATACATTCTTGACCGTTATAAGCATGGGCGACCAAAGTCATGTCATCCTGTGCCTTCATGTGTTCATCGACAAGTTCGATCAATTCCCTGTTATCATCTGCGATCGCAATACGTAGTTTATCCGCCATATATCTCCCTGCCTTTTGCCTGACAATCGTTGCTTAATCCTGTTTCCGTAACAGTATACCACAGCTCGGGATATATCCATAGGATCAAATGTGAAAAGCGTGTGCACAAAGTGCTTTCACTATTCTTCCTTCATGCGATCTGCCTGTGCAATCAGTTCATTCGCGTGTTGTCTTGTTAAGTCCGTAATTTCAACACCGGATATCATCCGGCTTATTTCTTCGGTTTTATCTTTTGCAGAGAGAGCCTCAACTCTGGTGATTGTTCGGTTTTGCTTTGATTCTTTCGAGATGAACATATGTGTGTCTGCCATCGCCGCCACCTGAGGCAAATGGGTGATGCAAAGCACCTGTGAATTACCGGATATCCGATGGATCTTTTCTGCTATCGCCTGAGCGACTCTGCCACTGACACCGGTATCCACTTCATCAAAAATCAGTGATGTGACACCTTCATGTTTTGAGAGGATTGTCTTCAGCGCCAGTATCATCCTCGAAATTTCACCACCGGAAGCGATTTTTGCCAAGGATTTTAATGGTTCTCCTTTGTTTGTGGCAACCTGAAATGACACCTTGTCGATGCCTTCTTTTGTTATGGCCTCATCTCCGCTTTCAAGGTCTCCTGTATCAATCTTAACATCAAAGACGGTATCTTTCATATAGAGTTCTTTCAGCTGAGTCTGAATCGCTTTTTCCAGTTTCCCGGCGGCTTTTTTCCGCTGTTCATGTAAATGTGTTCCTTCAAGGATGAGATCTTTGCGAAGAGCTGCCACTTCTTCCTGCCATTCTTCGATGCGTTGCTCCCGATTGGACAATGCATCGATCTCCTCTTCAACCCTCGAAGCATATTCAAGTATGTCATTAACAGTTGCTCCGTATTTTCTCTTTAACTGCTGAATTTCTGACAGCCGGTCCTCAATAACCTGCAATCGCTCTGAATCAAAGGTGATGGTTTCAAAATAATCTCTGAGAGAAAAAGATGCTTCCTCGAGGAGGTAGTACTGATTTGTTACTGACTCGTTCAGAGAAGCGAGTTTGTCGTCGACTTCAGCTGCTTCACTGAGCTGATTCATCGCAGTCATTACCCACTCAAGACCTTTCCCGTCACCATAAAGGGCGTCGTAAGAGCCCCTTACAGCATTGTAGAGATGCTCGCTATTTTCAAGGAGTTTTTTCTCCTCAAGCAGTTCTTCATCTTCACCCGGACTGAGATCCGCATCTGAAATCTCGTTGTATTGATACTGCAGCAAATCGAGCCTCTGGGCAAGCTGCTGTTCATTATCGGAGAACTGATGCAGTTGTTTCCTTTTTTGCATATATTGTTTATACAAAACACCATATTCTTTTTTTGCCTTTTCAACCGGCTTCCCTGCAAACCGGTCCAAAAAGCCGACGTGCTGATCCTGTTGCAGCAAACGCTGGTGCTCATGCTGGCCATGAATATCCACAAGCGTTTGCCCAACCTGTCTCAGAATTCCGAGCGTCGTCAGTTTGCCATTGATCCGGCAGATGCTCTTCCCCTGATTGGTGATCTCCCGACGAAGCAAAACGGTCCCTTCTTCAATTTTAGGCAGATCAAGTTCCTCAAACAACGCATTTAACTCCCGGTTCACCGGATCCTCAATCGAAAAGATTCCTTCTATTTCAGCGCGTTTGCTGGCATGCCGAACAAAATCGGCAGACCCGCGTCCACCGATTAATTGTCCTATGGCATCAATGATGATGGATTTCCCCGCTCCGGTTTCACCCGTCATGACAGTCAAACCGCCTTCAAATGAAATGGTGACGCGTTCAATGATTGCAAAATCTTTTATTGTCAGTTCAAGTAACAATCTGATCGCCGCCTCTCTGTTAAAGCATATCGAGAAATCGCTTGCTGACCTGTTCCGCCTGTTTAGCTTCCCTGCATATTATCAGAATGGTATCATCGCCGCAAATATTACCCATGACTTCCTCCCATTCCAGGTTATCAATCAGGGCACCAACGGCATTTGCATTTCCCGGTAATGTTTTCATCACAATCATGTTCCCCGTGCTGTCAATTGACACAAAGCAGTCAACAAGCGTCCGTTTGATTTTTTGAAGCGGATTAAACCGCTGATCTGATGGAAGACTGTACTTATAACGCCCGTCCATCATCGGCACTTTCACAAGATGCAGTTCCTTGATGTCTCTGCTGACAGTTGCCTGAGTGACATTGAACCCTGCATCCCTTAAATTTTGAACAAGATCATCCTGCGTCTCAATCTCTCTGTTACTGATAATATCCCTGATCTTTATATGTCTTTGTCCTTTATTCATGACATGTTCCCTCCATTGATTGATTCTTCAACAATATTGTATCTGATTTTTTATATTTATACAAATCAATGAAAGAACAAAACCGGATCCCATCAGGAAGGATCCAGTCTGATTATACGTCTTATCCGCTCTGATGAGCTTCTGTTACAACTTTCTTAATCATGGTTCTGTCAAAAGGACGCCTGCAAGAGTCGCTTGCACTCATATGCATTAAAAATTCAATATTGCCTTCTCCGCCCCGAACCGGGGAGGGCGCCAATCCCTCTATTGTATATCCGAGCGATTCCGAAAAATCGGTCAGATCCGATAGGACGCGTTCGTGGATATGACGGTCCCTGATGATGCCCTTTTTACCGACTTCGTCTCTGCCAGCTTCAAACTGGGGTTTCACGAGAGTCATAATACCACTGTTCGGCTGAATGATCGTCTGCAAGACAGGTAAAAGGAGCCTGATCGATATAAACGAAACATCAAAGGTTGCAAAATCCGGCTTGGCACCAGTGAAATCTTCCGGTTTTGCATACCTGAAATTCGTTCGCTCCATAACCGTAACCCGCTCATCCTGCCTGAGCTTCCAGGCCAGCTGATTATATCCGACATCCAGTGCATAGACATGTTCGGCACCATTCTGCAGAGCGCAATCTGTAAATCCGCCCGTCGATGAACCGATATCAAGCATTACCTTTCCCGCCAAAGACAGATCAAAAACTTCTATTGCTCTTTGCAGTTTAAGTCCCCCCCTACTTACGTAAGGGAGGACTTCGCCTTTTATGGACAGTTTCGCATCAATATTCACTTTTGCTCCTGCTTTATCAATCCGTTCTCCGTCTGCCAAAACCAGACCGGCCATAATTGAGCGCTTGGCGCGCTCCCTGGATTCGGCAAGTCCTTGCTCGACGAGGAGAATATCTATACGTTCTTTTTTCATTTATGCACGCTGCCTTTTCATAGGTATTGCTTTTAATGCACGCTTAGCCACTTCGTCACTTGTCAATCCAATCTCCTCAAGAAGCTGTGGTACGCTGCCATGCTCGATGTAACGATCCGGAATACCCATTCGCTCAACGTGAACACGGTGACGGTCCTGATCGTGGAAAAATTCCAGTACAGCACTTCCGAATCCGCCTAAGAGAGCCGATTCTTCAATCGTAAGAATCGGGGTCTGCTCATCAGCCAATTTAAGAAGCATATCTGCATCCAATGGTTTGATTGAACGTGCGTTGACAACCCTTGCTGAGACACCCTTCTTTTGCAGTTGCTCAGCGGCAGCCTCAGCAACAGGAATCATAGTGCCGAATGTCAAAATGGTCAAGTCGGTGCCTTCTTTAAGCACTTCCCATTTGCCCAACGGAATCTCTTTTAATTCCTGATCCATCTCAATACCGTAACCTGTCCCTCTCGGATAGCGGACAGCCATTGGACCATCGTCATTTTGAACAGCCGTGTAAAGCATATGCTGCAACTCATTCTCATCTTTCGGCTGAATAATTTTCATATTTGGCAGGTGACGCAAATAGGAAATGTCAAAAACACCCTGGTGCGTCTCGCCATCTGCCCCTACGAGCCCTGCCCTGTCAATAGCAAAGACGACATTCAAATTCTGACGGCACACGTCATGAACCAGCTGATCATAACCTCTTTGCAAGAACGTTGAATATACTGCAAATACAGGCTTCATCCCTTGAGTGGCAAGACCTGCAGACATCGTCGTTGCATGCTGTTCGGCTATCCCGACATCAAACGTCCGTTCAGGGAAGTCCTGTGCGAATTTGTCAAGACCAGTCCCCCCCGGCATAGCAGCTGTAATTGCTACCACTCTATTGTCGTTTGCAGCTATCTTTTTCAGGGTGCTGGCAAAAACACCGCTGTACGATGGAGGCCCTGGTTTCTTCACGACCTCGCCGGATTCAATTTTATAAGGCCCCAGGCCATGCCAAGTCCCTTTGGCATCGTTTTCCGCCGGACCGTATCCTTTGCCTTTTTTCGTAATGACATGTACGAGGACTGGTCCTTTTGTCTTTTTGGCATACAGAAAATTCTTCTTGAGATCTTCAAGATCATGACCGTCGACAGGACCGAGATACGTAAAGCCCATTTCTTCAAAAAACATGCCGGATACCAGCAGGTATTTGAGACTGTCTTTCACCCGCTCAGCAGTTGCAGCAAGACGACCGCCAAATGCAGGAATTTTGCGAATCAGCATTTCAAGGTCTTCCTTCGCCCGCTGATACTTTCCTGCTGTGCGCATTCTGCCAAGCATTGAATGAAGCGCTCCAACGTTCGGTGCTATGGACATTTCGTTGTCGTTCAAAACGACGGTGACATCCGTCTGTTCATGTCCGATGTGGTTAAGCGCTTCCAAAGCCATACCTCCGGTTAGGGCCCCATCACCGATAATCGGTACAACATGTGAATTTTCACCTTTTAAATCCCTTGCTAGTGCCATGCCCATGGCACCGGATAATGACGTTGAGCTGTGTCCGGTCTCCCATACGTCATGTTCACTTTCTGAGCGTTTCGGGAATCCGCATAAACCTTCGTATTGACGGAGCTGTTCGAACTGTCCGGCTCTGCCGGTCAATATTTTATGAACATATGCCTGGTGGCCAACGTCGAATAAAAATTTGTCTTTCGGGCTGTCGAAGAGCTGATGAAGCACAAGCGTCAATTCTACAACACCGAGATTGGGTCCCAAATGCCCACCTGTTACCGATAGGTGAGAAATAAGAAAATCCCGGATATCCTGGGCCAGACTTTCAAGTTCTTCGTCGGAACACTCTTTTAAAAACGCCGGGTCCTTCACATTTAACAAGTCCAAAGAAAACCCTCACTTTCTGTTTTTAAGCTTACTTTTCTGTTTCCTCTGTTTTTTATCACTGAATATGGTTATATTCAATTTTACCTCTAAAAAGTAAAATAATCTACCCACTTGGTAAATTATTTCCGTCGAATACTGAATGGCAATTGTTTTCCCGACGGATTTACCTCCGACCGTCAGAGCCGCAACCACACTCGTAAATAAGACAGAGATCAAAAACTGAATGGTGCTTCCCTCACTGTGACCGAGTTGAAGAGCGAGCTGCAAGACCACATAAGCTGATGCGGTACCACTGATTACCCCTGCGATATCTCCAATGACGTCGTTGGTGAAATTTGAAAAACGGTCTGCGTTTCGCGTAATCGCAACGGCATGTCTGCTGCCGGGGACCTTTTCCGCTGCCATCGCATGGAAAGGTCGCTCAGATGCAGCGGTGGCTGCAACACCGATCGTGTCCGAAAAGACACCGATAAAGACGATGATAATGACAATGAACATCCCCGCTGCCCAGTTGACGCCACTTAGAACCGCCGTTGAAATGATCGCAAACATTGCTGCCATAAAGAGTGTGACAATGGAAATCAGGCCACTCCATTTTAAAGATTTAATTAAAGTCGGTTTCATAATCTATACCCTACTTTTTTAGAATTCAGCCCTCTTTGGAGCAGTTTTTTTGAAGCGATGTCTAATGATTTTATAACACTCCCGGCGTGGATCCAATGCAGAACATGACGCTCATTGTACCGTTTAAGATGCCATTACCCTTTGTAAGCGGACTCCTGATCACCCAAACATCACGCTTTATTCTGACTGTAAAAGAAAACCCGCCTGCTTGGCGAGTCCGTTAGTCTTCTGCTATGTAAAAAACACGGGTGGTCGTCCAAAAGATAAAGACTGCGCCTTAGGTCCAGTAGGTTTTCCCAAGCGGGTACCCGAGCGTCGCCGCCCGGACGGTTTCCCTTTAAACCCGCCTTGACGATGTCGCCATTCGTCAGACTGGATTACCACTCAGTACGCACTATAATCCCTTTTGAACGTCAATTGAACAGTCTAGGAGTTTTCCTCAACAGCTCTTACCAATCCCTATCCTCTTTTGCAGATCCGATTTCATACGGGTAAACCGTAATCCCCTCGGGATCCACTCAAGGCAGGCTACGCTGCTCACAGACCTCCCAAGCCTGCAAAGCAGGTTCATACCCTGAATGTCCGGTTACCAGGGATAGCTCCCAGTCATTCAGGGCCTCCACGGCTGCAGGGTCAACGCCCACATGCCTTTGTGGATCGCCCTACAGCCTTTACTCCCAGTCATGACCCAAGGCTGGGCGCCTCAAGCCAAAACTAGAAACTTCATCGATGTGCCCTTTAGCGGATTTTTAGGCCCGCTTTGGAGATTGGAGAGCCGACTAGAATACTGCACCACCCGCAACCTTAAGAATACCATGAAATCCAGATGTCAGACAACAAAAGGTTTTGATTACCCCTTTCGTTCTCCGATGTACGTGATTAATCCGTCCAATACAACCGGATTGAAATGACGAATTCTCTGAAGATTCATTCGGGCTTCATTTAAATGAATGTCCAGTTTTTTCTTTGCCCCGTCAAGCCCAAGAAGTGAAGGGTAGGTATTTTTATCATTCCCGGCATCACTCCCAACAGGCTTACCAATCTCTTCAACCGTCCCTTCAATATCAAGAAGATCATCCTTGATTTGAAAAGCAAGGCCCAGATGCTTACCGAGCAACGAGAGATACTTATTATCTTCTTCATTCAAACCTGCTATCTTTCCGCCGGCCATCAGTGAAACGGATAGCAGGTCTCCGGTTTTCCGATGATGAATGGCTTCAAGTTCTTCTGCCGTTAACTCTTTCCCTTCGCCCTGCATATCCGAAACCTGTCCGCCAACCATCCCTTCAGGTCCGGCCGCGTCAGTTATGTCAGCAATCAAGGCCACTTTTAAATCCGCACTTAAATGCTCATCTTTACTGATCAGGTTAAAACTGTGAGTCAACAGTCCATCTCCGGCGAGTATGGCTATATCTTCTCCATATACCTTGTGATTTGTCGGTTTTCCCCTTCGGAGATCATCATCATCCATCGCAGGCAGATCATCATGTATCAGTGAATAGGTATGGATCAGTTCGAGTGCCGCAGCCGTGCGGTAACCTGCTTCGAGAGGTTTTCCCGCTGCATGCAGGACAGAAAGAAGCAGCACCGGTCTGATCCGCTTGCCCCCTGCGTTAAGAGAATAAAGCATGGATTCTTTTAAAATATCCGGTGACTTCAAAGGGTTTAATAATAAAGGAAAACGGGCTTCCAGGATATTAATCTGTTCGGTTAGAAACTGTTGAAATTCAGGTTTACTATTCACGAAATTATGACTCCTCTTCAGGATTGAATTCACTTCGTCCGCCGTTTTCATCCAGTATTTCCGCCATTTTCGTTTCCACTTTCGTCAACCGAGAATGACAGTCATTTGACAAAGCAACCCCTTCTTGAAACATCGTAATCGCTTCTTCTAGAGGAACATCTCCCTGCTCAAGCTTTTGTACAATACGTTCAAGTTTTTGCATGGATTCTTCGAAAGTCGGCTCCTTTTCTTCCTCACTCATTCTGATTCCTCCTCAATGCGTTTGACACGTTTTTTTGCTTTGACTTCACCGTTCAGTTCGCCGTCCTGCAAGCGTACAGTGAAACCGTCACCTTCGTTAAGCTGATCGATCTCTTTGACAAGGTTCCCATTTTGATCATACGTGAGGCTGTAGCCTTTTGCCATCAACTTCAACGGACTGAGTAAATCGAGCTTCGATGCCAAGAGCTGCAGTGCTTGTCTCACTGAATTGGATTGATCTGTCATCGCATCAACCAACGCTTTTTTCGACCGCTCAAGATTGATCCGTTCCTGATCGATTCTACGGGCAGGGTGCTGCACATACAGTCTGCCATACAAATATCTGACGGCTTCCTGATGAACATCGATCTTCCGATCCGTTGCTGCATGCAGACGGTCAAGCAAACGGTCAAGATCCTGTTCTTTCTGCTCAATCAATTGTTTTGGGTACCTGAAAGCATAAGATGCCATCAGTCGCTGAAGGCGCGTCTGTTCCCGTGTCACCATCTGATTAAACGAATGTCTGAGCCGTTTCTTTCTGTCAATCAGCCAGTCGATCATTTCCTGCTGATCCGGTACCGCAAGCTCAGCAGCCGCGGTTGGGGTCGCAGCTCGCAGGTCCGCAACGAAATCACTGATCGTCACATCGGTTTCATGACCAACTGCGGAAATAACAGGTATCGTGCAGGAAAAAATCGCTCTGGCAACGGACTCTTCATTAAATGCCCAAAGTTCTTCAAGAGAACCACCGCCTCGCCCGACAATCAGGACATCAAAAGAACCCTCTTCCTCTGCCTGACGGATCGCTTTCACGATCGTTGGCGCAGCCGACTCCCCTTGAACCTGCACAGGCAACAGCGTCACACTGGCAACCGGGTAACGGCGGTTCAGCGTCGTGATCATATCCCTGACAGCTGCACCGGTAGGTGAGGTAACAACTGCAATCCGTTTAGGTGTTCGGGGGATCCGTTTTTTTGATTCTTGGCTGAAAAGACCCTCGCGATCGAGCTTTTCTTTTAGCTCTTCAAAGGCCAAATACAAATTCCCGATACCATCAGGCTGCATTTCTTTCACATAGAGCTGGTACTGACCATATGGTTCATATACAGAGACCTGACCTCGAATAAGGACACTCATGCCGTTCTCAGGGGTGAATTTCAAATACCGGTTACTCCCGGCGAACATGACAGATTGAATACGGGAGCCGGCATCCTTCAGAGTAAAATACATATGTCCTCTGGAATGGTGTTTAAAATTCGAGATTTCTGCACGTAGCCAGACATTTTGAAGATCAGGTGCTGTATCAAACTTCTCTTTAATTGTTTTCGTCAGCTCTGTGACACTCCAAAATTCCTGGTTCATGACAAGCGCCCCTTTATTAAAATCCGTTCAGATTATGTTTCCATTTTGCAGATAGAATCGTGTTATGAAGAAGCATGGTGATGGTCATTGGACCAACACCTCCAGGTACCGGCGTGAGGTAAGACGCTTTTTGTTCCGCACTCGCAAAGTCGACATCCCCGGTCAATTTGCCCTCTTTGTTCCGATTAACACCCACGTCTATGACAACAGCACCTTCCTTGATATCATCTCCGGCGATAAAATGTTCACGGCCTACAGCAACGATCAATATATCCGCCGATCGCGTATACTCCTGCATATTCTTTGTTCTCGAATGGCAATATGTAACCGTCGCATGCTCATTCAGCAAAAGTTGTCCGACCGGTTTGCCGACGATATTGCTGCGGCCGACAACGACGACATGTTTTCCCTGAATGTCGATGTTTTTGGATTTGATCATTTCAACGATTCCAAACGGGGTACATGGCAAGAATGCCTGCTGACCGGTCATCATGCGTCCAATGTTAATCGGATGGAATCCGTCAACATCTTTTTCAGGATCAATTGTCTCGATTACCTTCTTTTCAGAAATGTGATCCGGCAGAGGCAACTGAACGAGTATGCCATGAATATGATCAGCTTTATTCAGATTTTCGATTTTCGTAAGCAGTTCTTCTTCTGAGATGGATGTTGTTACGTGGTCCATTTCAGAGAGGATGCCCGTTTCCTCACAGGCTTTCTGTTTCGCTTTGACATAGGACTGACTTGCCGGGTCTTCCCCAACCAGAATAACAGCTAATCCGGGTACAATTCCGGATTCCTTTAATCTCGCTGTTTCTTTCTTCATTTCTTCTCTCTTCGACTTCGCAAGTTCTTTGCCTGAAATAATTTCCGCTGACATGTGCATCCCCTCCTGAATTTCTCCATGTATTTTCAACGATTATCAATCGTTGACTTCGAGTTTTTTTGCTGCATTGGACAGAACTCCATTGACAAATTTCCCTGATTCTTCGTCTCCTGAAAATCCTCTCGCAAGGTCAATCGCCTCATTGATTGCAACACTGACCGGCACATCATCCGAGTGGATCATTTCATACATCGCGATCCTCATGATGGCCCTGTCCACTCTTGCAAGACGGCTCAACTGCCAGTTGTCCATCGAATCCTGGATCTTGATATCCAGTTCATCCATCTCTTCCAATACGCGCTCAACGAGTGTTAATAAATACGGATCCATGCTCTCGTTTTCCTCGAGAACGGTTTTTATCGCTTCTTCAGGATTCACCCCTGTCATTTCCACTTGATAAAGGGCCTGAATGGCCTTGATTCTTGCTACTCTGCGTTTCATATAAGCGCTCCTTTTCATCTGAATATCCATCTATGATCATAGCATAACTTGCGTCGTCGAAACAGCAACACAGCAGAAAAAAGACTGTTGCAATGTTATGCAACAGTCCATATCGCAGGGTTACTTTTTTTCGGAAGGTTCCGGTTCAACTTTTGTTTCAAACTGAACGCCCACTATGTGGATATCCACTTTGACGACATCAATCGCTGTCATGTTTTTTAATGTCTGCACAACATTCTCCTGCATTTTTTTCCCGACATCCGGAATGGAGACGCCATAGTTTGTAGCAATGAACAAATCGATGGATACACCTTCTTCTGTCATCTCCACTTTCACACCCTTACCGTGGGAACTCTTTCTGCCCAGGCGTTCAGCGACTCCCGATGCAAAATTCCCCCTCAATGCCGCAACGCCGTCAACTTCGGAAGCAGCGATCCCTGCAATGACTTCGATCACTTCCGGTGAAATTTCCACATTACCGAGATCTTCTTTATCTTCTGACATTGGGATTAAATGATTTTCATTCATAATAGATCCTCCTCTTTACTCAATCTTGATCAGGGTCTTTCAATGAATATGTGTCCAAGAAGCCGGTATTGAAATCCCCTTTAACAAAAACAGGGTGATTCATCAGCTTCTGATGAAATGGAATGGTTGTATGAACGCCTTCAATAATGAATTCATCAAGTGCACGTCGCATCTTCGACACTGCTTCTTCCCTTGTAGGAGCATAGGTAATCAGCTTGGCTACCATTGAGTCGTAAAACGGCACGATTGTATAACCCGGGTATACGGCGCTGTCAACACGGACACCAAATCCGCCCGGTGGCAAATACATGGTGACCTCACCCGGAGACGGCATGAACTGCTTGTCAGGATTTTCTGCGTTAATCCGGCATTCGATTGCCCATCCATTAAACACGACTTCATCTTGAGTATAGGAGAGCTTTTCTCCAGAAGCAACTAAAATTTGTTCTTTTATTAAATCAACTCCGGTAACCATCTCTGTTACCGGATGTTCCACTTGAATTCTCGTGTTCATTTCCATGAAATAAAACTCATCTGTGTTGTGATCAAAAATAAATTCAATCGTGCCTGCCCCTGTATAGTCTACGGCTGCCGCAGCTTTTACAGCCGCTTGCCCCATTTTCTCGCGCACTGCTTTCGAAACCGCAGGTGACGGTGTCTCTTCGACCAATTTTTGAAGCCTCCGCTGGATCGTACAGTCCCGCTCCCCCAGATGAATCACGTTGCCGAAGCGGTCCGCCATGACCTGAATTTCCACATGTCTAAAGTCTTCGATGTATTTTTCTAAATAGACACCTTCATTACCAAAATTGGCTTTGGCTTCTTTTTGCGTCACCGAGATCCCTTTTCGAAGCTCTGACTCATTTCGGGCCACACGGATTCCTTTACCCCCTCCACCGGCAGTAGCTTTAATGATAACCGGATAACCGATGGATTCAGCAACTTCCACTCCCGCATCGACGGTTTCGACGATGCCGTCCGATCCCGGAACAACCGGAACGCCCGCCTGTTTCATCGTGGTTCTGGCCACATCTTTTGTTCCCATTTGGCTGATGGCCCATGCGCTCGGTCCAATGAACGTAATATTGCACGCTTCGCATATCTCGGCGAAATCAGCATTTTCCGCGAGAAATCCGTAACCAGGGTGAATGCCCTCTACGCCCGTTAATGTCGCAACGCTCATAATATTCGTGATGTTCAGGTAACTCCCTGCTGATGATACCGGTCCGATACAGTACGCTTCGTCAGCAAGTTTGACATGCAGGGCTTCTTTATCTGCTTCGGAAAACACCGCAACAGTCTCAATCCCAAGCTCTTTGCAAGCCCGTATGACCCTGACAGCAATCTCTCCTCTGTTGGCAATCAGTATTTTTTTCAGCATCCTCATCACCTACTCCGGTTTCACTAGGAAAAGCTCCTGTCCGTATTCGACAAGCTCTCCGTTCTCAACCAGTATTTCAACAATTTCTCCGTTGGCTTCAGCTTCAATCTCATTCATTAATTTCATCGCCTCGACAATGCAGACAACAGTATCAGCTTTTACCCGGTCCCCTTTTTGGACGTAAGGAGCCTCATCAGGTGATGGTGCTTCATAGAACGTTCCGACCATTGGTGAAGTGACGCTGACAAGTCCGCTTCTGTCTGGTTCGGAAGGTTCTGATACCTTAGCCGGTTCTGTGACCTGTTTCTGTTCAGGTTCAGTCGTCCTTGCAACAGGTTCGCTATGTATCTTTTCTTCCGTCGGCGCCGGTGCAGGTGAGGCAACCGTCCTCGTGACTTCACCCTGATGTTTTCGCAACGTCACTTTGGAACCGTTTTGCTCAAACTCAAATTCATCAATCGATGATTCATCAATTAACTTAATGAGTTCTCTGATTTCCTGGATTTTCAACATCGTTATCACTCCATTTCGTTAATATCCGCTGTATATACAGCATAATCGGTGGTATACGTCTTATTATCTGATAAATTCAACTACGTATTAGGACGTAGTCATAATTATGCTACCGTAATTACAGTGAAAAGAAAACCTATTTTTCGATTATTTTTTCAGAATCGAGTAGGAGGGGCTTCACAGCCCCGACCTCTCACACCACCGTACGTACGGACCCGTATACGGCGGTTCAATAAGTTGAGTATGCATGCTCGTAGAGTTGACTCATGTCTTTGAGTCCCCACCCTGCGAGCTTTTCTATTTTGATGGCTTTGTGCAGTGTCTCGTTCTTGGAGGCACGCCAATAGCCTTTGCGAGTGTTTGCCATTTTCCAAGCTTCTTCGGTTTCAATGCCATACTTCATCAAATTCTTGTATCTCGTTTTAATTTTCTTCCACTGTTTCCAGATCAGTTGCCTCAGCCGATGGTGTAACCATTGCTTAATGCTGTTGATAAAGGATTTCATGTAACTGATGCCATAGTAGTTGATCCAGCCGGTTGTCACCTGGTTAATCTTAAGAATAATGTAATCGAAGGAGTTCGCCTGGTTTCATTATTACTTTTGTGAATGCAAAACCCCAGAAACTTTCGTTTCGTTGGTGATCCTATAGCACTTTTCTCTTGGTTCACACTCAGTTTAAGTGTTCCCTCGAGGAAAGTTGTTGTGTTAAGGAGCACACGCTCCGCAGCTCTGCGACTTTTAACGTAGATGCAAAAGTCATCTGCATATCTGACGAAACGGTGGCCTCTTCTTTCCAATTCCTTATCCAGTTCATGTAGGTAAACATTGCTGAGAATCGGTGATAAGTTGCCGCCTTGCGGTGCACCGTTTCTTGAAGATTCCCAGTTGTCCCCTATCATAATCCCGCTTTTAAGAAACTTCCAGATCAGTTTCAAGATGATCGGATCCTGAATATATTGTTCAAGATAGTTCATCAGCTTTTGATGGGGAATCGTATCAAAATAACTTTTCAGATCGATATCCACGACCATTTTGAATCCTTCATCATAATATTTTGCGGCTTGTTTAATCGCTTGTTTGGCATTTTTACCCGGTCTGAACCCATAACTGTTTGGAGAGAAGTGCGGATCTATTATCGGTTCAATAACTTGAAAAATCGCTTGCTGGACCATACGGTCCCGGACTGCCGGTATCCCCAATTTGCGTTTCTTTCCATTCTCTTTCGGAATCTCTACCCGTTTTACGGGCAAAGGTTGATATGTCCCTTTTTGGATTTTGGCTATCAATGGTTTCGCATATTGGTGAACATGTGCTTCAAGTTGGTCAACGGTCATCCCGTCGACCCCGGGGTTTCCTTTATTGGAAATCACCCGGTTCATCGCCAAATTCAGGTTATCCGGACAGACCACTCTGTCAATTAATTGCATACCGCTTTTCGACTCCTTTCGTTGCCAGATTGCTACACGCTTCTGCATACTCTTACGCTTCCAGCGTATCCCTCTGCAGATAGCCGTCCGGAGACGTTTTCTGTGATTAAAGCAATCCTGTCAATTTCATTTGTCTCAAAGACGCTTATTGTTCGGTCCTTCATCCCCATGGGATTACTATGACCTCGGCTGACTTCTTACGATTCAGGAATCCATCTCTGAATTCCTTGTTCCTGTAGGATCTTCCATCCTTCTTGTCGGGAACCCTCGTAAGACCTCCCGGGGTAAGCACTGTCTCCTTCGTCCTATCGCCGCCATATTTACACTGTGGGGTTCGGGCAGTATTGGACTTTATCTTGTATAGCAGACTCATCCGCCCCATTTGTGCCTGATATGGTTCGTGTTCCTCGGTACAGGAGTTTGTCGCCGGCTTCCTTCAGATTCCACCTCACGGTGGACACCCTTGCCATTGACTAGTGGTTCCTACTGCCAAGCCCACAGGAGACTTTCACTCCCAAGATACAGTGCATGCCCGGCACACTATAACAATACCCTTGTGCTTTTTACGCACAAGGGTATATGATCATTCGGCAGTTTCTGAATTTTCATTCTCCAGATCAGTCTCTTCAGTTTCTTCGGTAACAGGGGATTCCACCTGTGTTTTGTATTCCCTGAAGATTGGAAAATCAGAGAGGTTCTCAGGAATTTTCCCCTTATCGAGCAAAATGATTTTTACCACATCTTTGTTTCGGGCCATGTGGTATTTTTCTCCATATTCATTTTGCGCAGTATATCTTTTCAGGCTCAAATAATCCTCTTCCTGAATCGATACCGGCTCACCATCTCCAGCCTGTTCTTCACTTTGAATAAAGCCCACTTCAAATTCTACAATTTGAATTTTGTCATTCTTAATGTTTCGTGTTTGTTCGAGGACTGCTTTCGCACCCTCAGTCAGTTCTGACCATTCCATTTGCATTCGCTCCTTAATGACACTGGTTCACATTCATTCGTATGACGATTCTTAGATCGATCATCTGAAAGGTGTGCGTTCAATAAGGTATTATACCATGATCACATGTAAAAATCATGACAGGTCTGAAATCTGTACGGTCAGATTTGTAATTTTGTCTGTGAACGGATCACATTCATCAACTGCTCTTTGCTTTCTGTCCATTCTTCAAATGAATCCCGATCCGCACAAAACGAACTGATTTCTTTTCCCCCATCAAAGACGTTCACACAATAAAAATCATCCCAATGCCTGCTGTATGAAACCGTAATACCGTTATCCAGGGTGATGATTTCATCTCCTTTAATCCAGTCATCCGGATTCACCTGATCGAGATGGCTGTTAACAAGCTCGATCATCTCTTCGTCATCCCACTCATCAAACGCTTTCACATCCGTGCAAAATGAGCCCTTGGACGTGCCGTTTTGCATGACCTCAACGCAGACGACATATTCTGAAAACTTCTGGAAATTAGCAGTGACTGTTTCTGAAATAGTAACTTGTTTTTCGTTCACGTCAATCACCTCTTCAATTAGATTGTTATTGTAAAAAAACACATCTGTAATGTTAGTAATTACAGATGTGTTTCCACAAAATCAGCCTCTTGAAACGTATTTCCCTTCACGCGTATCAATGATCAAATAATCTCCTTCATTAACGAAAAACGGAACCTGGACAGTCAATCCTGTCTCAACGGTCGCCGGCTTTGTTCCGCCTGAAGCCGTATCTCCCTTGATACCTGGCTCTGTATCGGTTACTTTTAATTTTACCGTGTTCGGAACTTCAACTCCAAGAATTTCACCATTATACTGCAAAACCTGTACTTCCATGTTTTCAAGCAGATATTTAAGTTGATGTTTAATCTGATTGGACGGCAGTTCGATTTGCTCAAACGTCTCCATATTCATAAAAGCATGAAGATCCCCATCCGAATACAAATACTGCATTTTATCATTATCAAGATGAGCTTTCTCAACTTTTTCACCTGCACGAAAGGTTTTTTCCTGAATGTTTCCTGATCGCATGCTGCGAAGCTTAGAACGGACAAAGGCTGAACCCTTGCCTGGTTTTACGTGCTGAAATTCAATGACTTGCCAGATGTCATTATCCACCTCAATGGTCAATCCTGTTTTAAAATCGTTAACTGAAATCATAAATGTCCTCCTGTACAAAAATAGTCTAATTCCTCAATTAAAGGGTAATAAGTTCTTTTGTCGACTTGCTCATGATTGTGTTTCCTTCTTTTGTAATCACGATATCGTCTTCAATACGGGTTCCGCCTTTACCGGCAATGTAGATGCCCGGTTCAACCGTCACAACCATTCCCGGCTCAAGTTTCTGCTCACTTCTGAATGACAATCCCGGCCCTTCGTGGACTTCCATGCCCATGCCATGCCCTGTGGAGTGTCCAAAGTAGTCACCATAACCCTCAGCTTTGATGTGATCACGTGTCAAAGCATCCGCTTCAATACCGGTCATACCCGGTTTGATCCCGTTCACCCCACGAAGCTGAGCCTCTAATACTGTATGATATATCTTTTTCAGCTCATCGTCCACTTCTCCGACCGCAACTGTCCGGGTAATATCTGAACAGTAACCTTTGTAATAAGCACCGAAATCAAGGGTTACAAGCTCTCCGGATTGTATCTCTTTATTACTTGCTACACCGTGCGGTAAAGCTGAACGGTAACCGGACGCCACAATTATATCAAATGAAGATGAGACTGCTCCCTTTTTTCTCATGAAAAATTCTAATTCATTAGAAACATCGATTTCTCTTACTCCCGGTTTGATGAAAGACTGAATATGTGTAAATGCATCATCCGCAATATCGACAGCTTCCTGAATAATCTGAACCTCGTCAGCACTTTTGATTAATCTCATTTTTTCTACAAGACCACTTACAGGTACAAGTTCCGCTTCTATTTCACTCTGGAATGTTTCAAATTGCAAGAACGTCGTATGTTCTTTTTCAAAGCCTAGTTTTTTGGCTCCTGCTTTTCCAAGCTGTGCAGCCACTTCTTTAATTAAAGGTCCTTTGTGTTCGATAATATCAAAACCTTCGATCTGCTCATCTGCTTGTTCTGTATACCTGAAGTCTGTAATGAAAAGGGCTTGATCTTCCGTGATCAGAGCGGCTCCTGCTGTTCCGGTAAAGTCTGTCATGTAACGCCGATTATACGGACTCATAATCAGCAATGAGTCAATCCCATTTCCTTGAAATTGCTTTCTTAACTCGTTAAGTTTGGACATGTGTGATCCTCCTCGTCGATTATTCTTTTACCCTTTGTTATTCTAACATGGAAATGCTCCTCATGGTATAAGGTACTTTTGATACATTATGTAGAGAAAAACGGTGTATTCTGAATATTTGAGGTGTAAATATTTGTCCTTGTGGGAATAGTATTCTATCAGTAGATAAGCTGGCTTTGCCGGAACCTATCGTGTAAAATATAAGTAACAGACAAGCAGAACTGAAAACAACGCGCTTCATAAATCAACCAATTTTTCAACCAGATGTTCCATCCGAAAGCTTACCATTTTATATCAGGAGGTGTAATGCAATGAAGCAATTATTTAAAAGCCCAGTACTGGTCATTATTCTATCATTGGCTTTATTGGGAATTGGTGTACAGCTGTTTACATCGCCTGGTGCTTTCTTCACATCCATCCTCATCACCATCGGTATCGCAACTTTGCTGATCCTACTCGTCACAAGGTTTGTCATGCCGAGAATGATGGGCGGACAGAGTGGCGGCGCCTATCAACGTGCTGTCAAGCAATCAAAACGGGTACACAGCCCTCAGCAGGCAACAGCAAAAAAGACGCCCCCTGCCGGAAAAAAGAACACCGTTTCTTTCTCAAAGAAAAAGCAGGAGAAAAAACGCAACTCAACTAACCGGCCACTCGTTCGAAAGCCATCGGATGTAAAGCTCACCGTAATTGAAGGAAAAAAGAACAAGAAAAAAAGCCGGGCACTTTTCTAAAGCCTGGTTTTTTCTTTCGTTCATCTTATCATTTTCTTAATGGTTCATTTTACTGGCTATTATCAGTGGAAGGGGGGATAACATGTGGTTTGGATCTCAGCCGTTTACCCATATCGAAATCATCTCCGAATACCTTTTCTTATCCCTGCTTGCTATAGTCAGTATAGTACTGTGGACTAAACATAAACGGTTGGGATTTAATATGCTCTATTTAACCATCCTTTCCCTGACCGTCGGTTATATCATATTATTGAATATTCCCTACCTGTTCACCGAGGATGGATTGATCCCCATCACCCATCCGCACATACAGGCAACAATGACCTTAACAGGTTTTATCATCCCTTTACTGATTCGAAGAAGTTTTGTATTCCTGACATTAATTCCGATCACGTTAATCTGCATCTATTATTTATTCATCTATCAGATTCCTCTTTTTTCAATTATCGGTGGTCTCTTCATTGGAGGGTTCATCAGTTACGCTTTTTTCAAAAGCCAGGATTGGATGGGTGCCATGCCCGATCCTTACTTATTGGCATTTGCAATTGTTATCCCCATCGCGGCTCTGTTCTTTATTTATCCAGAGATGCCACTTGTCTATTTACCAGGGGTCATGTTGGGGGCTGGAGTTGGAACAGGTCTTGAAACACTGAAGATCAGAATGTCCATCTCAAGCAGTAACCTGAGGAATAAAATCGTCGCTTCCGGTCTTGGTCTATTCGGAATCATACTGGGCTACCTCCTCTATTCCCTTCATTTGTTTGACGGGCCGTTCCCATCGATTTTGCTAGGAATCGTCACGGGTCTGTGGATCACATTCTTTGTTCCTTACTTATCCGTTTTATTAGGGTTTTATGGTCGCGAAGGATTTGAATCCCATGTGTTTTGATTACAGGCAAAAACCTGATCCACTATCAGCGGATCAGGTTTTTCTTTTACTTCCGTGACATTCTCCATAATGGATCTGCCCCGGCTTTATTTATCTTCCCCGTTGACCAGGTCATTCTTTCGCTGAACATCCCTCAGCGCCTCAACTCTCTCAGGATTCTCCTCAAAAAACTGTACCAGATCACCGATGCGGTCGATTGCATCCCAGCTCAGATGATGCTCAATTCCCTCCACGTCTTCATAAATCCCTTCTTCTTCCACGCCTATAATCTTCATAAATGATTCAAGTAAATCATGACGGTATACAAGCCGTTTCCCAATCTTTCTTCCCTTTCCGGTTAAGACCAGTCCCCTGTATTTTTCATAGACCAGATACTCTTTGGCGTCGAGCTTTTGAACCATCTTCGTGACTGAAGAAGGGTGTACCTGAAGCGCCTCTGCGATATCAGAAACCCTTGCGTACCCTTTTTCTTCGATCAATATGTAAATTCTCTCTAAATAATCTTCCATACTTGGTGTTGGCATTTCCTAAACCTCCAGTCAATCTGACAACTGGTTTTCATTATACTATAAAACAGTCCCGCTAACTACCAAAGACATGCAGTCAGGGGACTGATCCGTTTCTTCAATATTCCTGCTCGAATTCGAGCCTGATATGACCGTTCACAGACTTGGCCTGAATGTTCCATGTACCGATCCCGATCTGTGTTGCCCCGTGGCGGTTTTCCCTGATGTTATTGCCACTGAATGCCCGTTCCCAGTCTGCATCTCCACTCACAGAACCATTTGTCGTATTTCCTTCAAACATGACATCGGAATCTCTGGGTATACGGACATTTATTCTTCCATTCACGGTTTCCAAATCCCAGTCTCCCCCCTGATCGAGTGATTCAACCGAGACGGATCCATTAACCGTTTTAGCTGACACGATTGACTCCACATTTGAGAGTTGTATATCTCCATTGGTTCCAGTAGCCGACACAGTCCCTGTCACGTCACTGATCCTGATTCTGCCGTTAGTAGCAGAAGCCAATACATCCCCCTTCTGCCCGGTTACAGAGATTGGGCCGTTGACAACTGAAACCTCTGCGTCGCCTTTGACGCCATCTGACAGAATCGAACCATTGACCAGACTGACCTGTAAGAACAGATCCTGAGGTATAAACAGATCCGCCTCCAATTTGAGTTGTCTCCCAATGACAGGAAACGAGAACATACGGCTTTGATCATGCTCAATATGCATACGATCTCCGTCTTGGTTAATCTCCAACCGCTCCTCAAAACGATTTGCAAGTCTTTCCATCCCCAGACCGGAACCTTTCACTTTACCGTCAATCACCACACTGTCCTCTGCATGTGTTCGAATTGTCAATGATGCATTCGTCAAAGTCAAGGCGATCTCGTCAACTGACTCTTCCATTTCAAAGCTGGCATGATAGTCTTCACTGTTTTCAAACCCTCCACCAATCGCTATTCCGCCCATCGACGAAAAGGAATCCAGATTACCTGCCGATAAACTGACAACTGTCATCACACTAAGAAACAGGACCGACGGTTTGTGAATTCGGATTTGTTCTTCTTCGAAAAACCGTTTCTTCTGATCCAACCACAGCTCTGCCAAAAACAAAACGATTGCCGCAATCCACAAATAGCCAAAAACCAACCAGGCATCAAGCATCTGAAACCGTTCAAACAAGATCATAAAACCAATTGCAATAATTAGAAACCCTACCGTTCGTTTGCCGGTCAGTCTCATGCCCGCCACCCTCTTTTCAGCTGAAGTTATCTTTATCATACGATATATTCATGAGAAAAGGGATACCCCTTCGATGGATTCTCTATAAGACTTGGGACGTATTCAGTCAAACCGTAAAGAAAACCTGGCTTGTCGCCAAGCCTCAATGGCGAAAGCCTTAGTTGCAATTATACGATAACCATTTAACAGAGTTAAACATTCCTATAGTAAAAAAAAGACCGTGAACGATAGATCGCTCACAGTCTCATTAATTCTATTCTTTTATAACCCGCACTTCAGTTGCGCGCCGCAGTTTGTACACGTGTTACAACCACCAAGATCCTCAATGGTTCCTTGCCTGCACACCGGACACGTATTGCCAACCTCACTGCCATAGGTAACACTTGTAGACCGAAGATCGGTGATGGTTTCAACCAGCATGACGGTTTTCTTTTCTTCCGATTCTGTTTCGCCACCGGTTAAATCCACCGTATACTCATCGTTCTCTTCTGCTTTCAGTGTTAATACCTGTGAATCACGACTGCCATCCACATAAACCGTTCCACCTTTGGCTCCGCCATTGTAGAGACGTTCATAGACCCGTTTGACCTGATCAACAGTATATCCTTTTGGTGCATTGACGGTTTTACTTAAAGAACTGTCAACCCAACGCTGAATCACACATTGCACGTCAGCATGTGCCTCAGGTGTTAATTCCATACTCGAAATGAACCATTCAGGCAACTGATCTGAAGATACCTCAGGGTGTTCATCCAAATAATCCTGAAGAATTTGCGCTTTGACTTCAATGAATTTACCCAATCGGCCACTTCTGTAATAAGAAAATGAGAAATAGGGCTCGAGTCCAGTGGATACACCAACCATTGTCCCTGTCGAACCGGTCGGTGCCACAGTAAGAAGATGAGAATTCCTGATGCCATATGCTCGGATATCTTCAAGGAGATCCTCAGGCATTTTCTTCATGTAGCCGGTCTGAGTAAACCGATCTCTTAGGAAAGCTGTCTCCTCTGTGTTTGATCCCTCAAGGAACGGGAAGCTCCCTTTTTCCTTGGCAATCTCTACAGACTCGCGATAGGCCGTCACGGCAATCGTTTCGAAAATCTGATCGACCAGTTCATTACCCGCTTCTGAACCATATGTGGTCTCCGTATGAATCAGAAGATCGTGAAGCCCCATAACACCCAGACCGACTCTGCGCTCACCTTTTGCCTGATCCGTATTTTCTTGCAGGAAATAAGGTGTTGCATCGATGACATTGTCCTGCATCCTGACGCCTGTCGCTACCGTTTGTTTCAGCTTTTCAAAATCGACCGTTTTCGTCGTTCTGTCAGCCATTTCTGCAAGATTAACGGCCGCCAGATTACACACAGAGTATGGAGCAAGCGGCTGCTCACCGCACGGATTTGTCGCGACAACCTTTTGGCCGTAGGCGCTGGCATTGGTCATTTCATTGGCATTATCAATAAAGAAGATCCCCGGCTCTGCGGAGTACGTTGCACAGATATTGATCAGTTCCCACAACTCTCTTGCCTTGATTTTCCGATACGTACGGATTCCGAATCCCAGCTGTTCCCATTCCCTGACATCACCGTACTCATGCCATTCACGGTTGTATGCTTCCATTTCCTTTTCATTATAGTTTTCCACATCAGGAAAGCGCAGCTCATAATCCCTGTCCTGTTCAACGGCATCCATAAATTCCTTTGTAATGCAGACGGAGATATTCGCACCTGTCAAAAACTCCGAATTATTGACGTCGTACTTGCCGCCAGCACGGAGTGTATCCTCAGCCTGACGAATGACTTTCGGATCAAAGCCTCCCTGTCCTTCGATGGCTTTATAATTCACGATACTCTGATACATCGATTCATCAACTTCAGAAAGAGGTGTGAATTTCAATTTTTCCTGAATCAAACGCTTAATCTGATGATCTTCGATTTGCTCTGACAAATACCGCAAAATACGCGGATTCTGCATTTTAGAAATAATGAACTCCAGAATATCCGGATGCCAGTCTGCGAGCATGATCATTTGTGCACCGCGCCTTGAACCACCCTGTTCCACCAGATGCGTCAGTTTCGCAATATCATCCAACCATGATACTGAGCCGGATGATTTACCGTTAACACCCCGGGCAAGGGTGTTTCTAGGACGAAGCGTGGATCCGTTTGTTCCTACACCACCGCCACGGCTCATGATTTCCATGACTTGCTTTCGGTGCTCTGAAATCCCTTCCCGTGAATCCGCGATGTAAGGCATGACATAGCAATTGAAATACGTCACGTCTGTATGTGAACCGGCTCCATACAAGACCCGGCCTGCAGGGACGAAATTCATATTGACGAGTTCATGATAAAAGCGCTCAAAAGAGGCTTCCCGTTGCTCCGGATTTGTTTCAACATCAGAGAGTCCCCTTGCATTTCGTTTTGCGATTTGCTCATAATAGACTTCGAGCGGTTTATCAATGGTATCCAATGACCGTTCAACAATGCCCGTCTTTTTCTCTTCGGCATCATCAAGTACTCCTGTGAATTCAGGATCCACGGCGATACAAGCAGTTGCTGCTTTCCAGTCAATGGAGACCACAAAGCCGTATCCTCTCGCAGGAAATTTCGGATCGGGTTTCACCGTAAGTACGACAAAATCCCCTTCCTTTAACGTCTTTTTTTCTGTATCCTTAAACGTGTAGCGATCAAGCATAACGAGCCGGGAAACCCCGCTCTGCTTTTTCTTCATGTCTTCAGTGATTGGAAATACTTGTGGGAATGACTCAATATCTTTATTTAATTGTTTGATATTGATTTCCCTTTCAGACATAAAAGTCGTCACTGGCCTCGCTCCTTTACATTACGTTTTCGATTTATTAATCTTGCTCCACTATATCACAGCACAATTCAAAATATCAATATATTGTGTTTCGTATTTTTAAAAATATCTATATGTTGGGTTCGGAACGATAAAAACTATTTTTGTCAACTGTGAAATCCATTGAAAATAAAAGAGAATCAGCAAAAAACGACGATAGACTTCGTTAAATTCCTCTATCAGACTTTTTTCAACCTTGCCTTTTTCCATATGTTCGACTTACCGCATTCCGCTTCCTCAGACAGACATAAACATCAATCATTGCGAAATCTCTGTTTACGCGGTATGATTTAAAATGGCGAAACAATAGAACTGAATCAAGGGAGTGTCAAGCGTGGATATCATTATTTTATCAGTCGTCACTGTACTGCTTTTTGCATGGATTTTAATCCGTTCAAAAAAACCAAGTTATTTACATCCTGTTACAGAAGAAGAGTTCAAGAAAAATTATCGAAAAGCACAATTGATTGATGTGAGAGAAGAAAAAGAATTTGACGGCGGTCATATTCTTGGTGCACGAAATGTCCCCCTTTCACAAATGAAACAGCGCATTACAGAAATACGGCCGGATCAGCCTGTCTATATGTATTGCAACAGCGGATCCAGAACGAAACAGGCCGCGAAAATCATGCGTAAAAAACGCGGAGTTGAAGAAATGTACACATTAAAAGGCGGCTTTAAAAAGTGGACCGGGAAAGTAAAGAAATAACAGGCTCACTCCATGTAAAGGAATCAGCTATGCAAGCTGTGTACGATTCCGTGACAGAAACGAAAAACGGACTTAAGCTCTGATGGGCTTAAGTCCGTTATTATTTTCATCTGACTGTGGTTTCGTCAGAAGATAGCATGCAACTGGAGAGAATTTAATCGGCTGACTGAAATGTCAGTACCGGCTTTCTTGCTGCCATCGTTTCATCAAGACGGTTGATCACCGTGTGATGAGGTGCTTCCTGTACCGTTTCCGGATGATCTTCAGCCTCCTTGGCGATCTGAATCATCGCATCACAAAATTCATCAAGGGTTTCTTTTGACTCCGTTTCAGTCGGCTCAATCATTAAACATTCTTCGACATTTAACGGAAAATAAATTGTTGGCGGATGATAACCGAAATCAAGCAATCTCTTCGCTATATCGAGTGTCCTGACCCCCAATTTTTTCTGCCTTCTTCCTGAGAGGACAAATTCATGCTTACAATGTTGTGCGTATGGCGCATCAAAGTATGGTTCAAGTCGCCTGAACATATAATTCGCATTTAATACCGCATACTCACTCACCTTCCGAAGGCCAAATGCGCCCATTGTCCGAATATACGTATAGGCTCTTACATTAATTCCGAAATTCCCGTAAAACGGTTTTACTCTTCCGATCGATGCCGGAATATCAGAGTGAAAAGCATAACCCTCTTCGTTTTTGATGACTTGCGGCGCTGGCAGGTACGGCACAAGATCACTTTTTACACCGACTGGTCCGGAACCCGGACCGCCTCCACCGTGAGGCGTTGTGAATGTTTTATGGAGATTCAAATGAACCACATCAAATCCCATATCCCCCGGCCTTGCTATCCCTAAAATTGCGTTTGAATTCGCTCCGTCATAATACAGTTTGCCACCTGCCTGATGGACGATGTCGGCCATTTCAATAATATTTTCTTCAAAGAGGCCCACTGTATTCGGATTGGTGAGCATTAAAGCTGCCGTATCCTCTCCCACGAGTTCTTTTAAATGGGCCAGGTCAACCAGTCCCCGCTCATCGGACTTCACTGTTACCGATTCAAATCCTGCCACTACGGCTGAAGCCGGATTTGTTCCGTGCGCCGAATCCGGTACAATCACTTTTGTTCGATTATGGTCTCCATTCGCTTCATGGTAAGCCCGAATCAGCATCAGACCCGTCCACTCCCCGTGTGCACCGGCTGCGGGCTGCAGAGTCACCTGGTCCATACCCGTGATTTCTGCCAATGAATTCTGTAATTCATACATCATTTCGAGAGCTCCTTGAACCGTCTCTTCGGGCTGATATGGATGGATATGAGCAAATCCCGGCAATCTCGCTGTATCTTCATTGATCTTTGGGTTATATTTCATCGTACAAGAACCCAGTGGATAAAAGCCGTTATCCACGCCATGATTGCGTCTGGATAAGGCCGTGTAATGTCTGACCAGCTGCAGTTCAGATACCTCAGGAAGACCTGGTTCCTCATCTCTCATCCATTCTGAAGGAATGTCTTCTGATAAAGCCGTTTCCTCCACATCAAGCTCCGGAAGACTGTATGCAATTCGTCCTTTTTTAGACAGTTCAAAAATCAACGGTTGATTCTCAGTTCTCATTTTGACTCCCTCCCCATCGCTTCTGCAAGTCTGTCAATATCTGTTTTTGTACGGATTTCCGTTACGGCAATCAGCATTTCATTTTCTTTTTCCGGGAAGAAGCGTTTTAAAGGCAGTCCGCCAATAATGCCATCATCAAGCAGTTTACGCACCGTCTCATCAGCCGGCTCTTTCGTTTTTACGACAAACTCATTGAAGAAAGGCCCGGAATAAACCGTTTCAATCCCGTACTCTTGTAACTTCTTCATAGCATATCTGGCTTTTTGCATGTTTTGACGACTCATTTCCTTCAGACCTTCTTTCCCTAAAGCACTCATGGATATCGATGCTGCAAGTGCATTTAATGCCTGATTGGAACAGATATTACTTGTCGCCTTATCGCGCCGGATATGTTGCTCCCTTGCTTGAAGCGTCAAAACAAACCCTCTTCTGCCGTCAAGGTCCTCTGTCTGTCCGACAAGACGTCCCGGCACTTTTCGCATCAATTTTTTTGTCACTGCAAAAAAACCGCAATGGGGCCCGCCAAACTGCATCGGTATGCCAAAAGGCTGAGCGTCCCCTACAACCACATCGGCACCGAACTGTCCGGGCGGCTTAATCATACCCAGACTGAGGGGATTACACGAAACAATAAACAGACTCTTATCCTGATGTGTAATTTTCTCAATCGCTTCGAGATCCTCAAGTTGGCCGAAAAAATTAGGCGATTGCACGATCACACTGGCAATATCATCCTGAACATGATTTCTTAATTGATCTAGATCTGTTTGTCCGTCAACATGATCAACTTCAATCACTTCGAGATTCTGGCCTTTCGCACTGGTTTTCAGCACTTGAATGGATTCGGGATGCACGGTTTTCGAAACCAGTATTTTCTTTTTCTTTGTATGACCAGCACTCATCATTGCTGCTTCGGCCAATGCAGTTGGGCCATCATACATGGATGAATTGGCAATCTCCATACCGGTTAATTCAGCAATCATGGTCTGAAATTCAAAGATTCCCTGTAGTTCACCCTGAGAAATTTCCGGCTGGTAGGGTGTGTACGCTGTATAAAATTCTGAGCGGAGCAGCATATGGTTAACAACCGACGGGATGTAGTGCTCATAGACCCCTGCACCTAAAAAGGACGGATACTCCTTCGTGTTTTTATTCATCCCGGCAAGGCGACTCATTTCTTTCATCAGATTCGTCTCATCAAGTGCGGGTAATAGTGACATTTCCCCCTTGGATCTGACCTCATCAGGAATATCAGCGAACAATTCTTCAAGATGCTTGATGCCGATAGTCTGAAACATTTCCTGTTTATCTTCTTCTGTCATTGGAATATAACGCAGTTGATCCATTCCAATCCCCCCTAAGCTTTTTTATAAAATGGCGTTTGCACGACTTTCGCACGAACCGTTTTCTTCCGGATCTGAACTTCAACCTCTGTCCCCTCTGATGCATATTTTTGATCAATCAGTGCCAAACCGATGTTTTTGCCGAGTGTCGGCGATTGGGTCCCTGAGGTGACTTCCCCAATGTCCATCCCCTGGTGGCTGACGGCATAACCGTGCCGTGGGATTCCCTTATCAATCATTTCGATTCCGACTGACTTCCTTAGAGGACCATCTTCTTTCTGCCGGGCCAGCACATCTTTTCCAATAAAGCGACTGTCCACATCCGTCTTAACTGCAAACCCGATGCCTGCTTCGACCGGACTGATATTTGAAGACAGCTCCTGGCCGTAAAGGGGAAGCGTTGCTTCAAATCGCAGCGTGTCTCTGGCACCAAGACCGCATGGCTGTATGCCTTCCTCTTCCCCTTCGCTTAAACATGTTTTCCATATGTGTGATGCATCATTCGGATTACAATATATTTCAAAACCGTCTTCCCCTGTATAGCCTGTTCTCGAGATCAGAACAGAGGCATTCGCAAACGTAACACCTTCTTTAAATGAAAAGAATCGAATCTCCTTCAGGTCTGTTTCACTCAAACGCTGGGCAATTTGATTTGCAAGCGGTCCCTGGAGTGCAATCTGAGCATAATGTGACGAAACATTTGAAACCTGAACGTTGAAATCCTTGCTGTGTTTTAAGAGCCACTCGAAATCCTTTGCTTCATTTGCTGCATTAACAACAAGCAGTGCTGACTCATCGGACCGTTTATACCAGACGAGATCATCTACGGTTCCGCCTGTCTCATAGCAGACCGCTGTATATTGACAACGCCCGTCTTTGACTTTTTTTACGTCATTCGTCATGACATATTGCAGAAATTCCAACGTTTCCGGACCTGTAACCTCAATTTCCCCCATATGAGATACATCGAAAATTCCTGCCCTTGTTCTGACTGCTTCATGCTCTTCTTTAATCCCCGAAAACTGAACTGGAAGATCCCAACCGCCAAAGTCGATTGTCTTCGCTCCTGATTCAGCATACACCTCAAACAATGGTGTCTTTTTCCCCACAACACAACACCTCCACATGAGTTGACAGCCTGACACTCCCATCAATCTTTAGCCGCATTACAAAAGATACTGACATACAAAAAAGACAGGGAAGTGCCTGCAAAGCAAGCGTTCCCTGTCTTGGTAACCTGAGAGTTTCTTTCATCCGGCTAACGGATCAAATGTCCCCATCGGTGCCTTAATAAATGCTTAAGGCTTTCCAGAGGTGCGTCCATCAGAAGTCTTTTTGCCTGAGAGATTCATGCATCGCATTTGCTCCTTCGGCGACGGCTCATTCGAAAACCGTTCTCTCCCCCTGATTTCATTCGCAGATATAATGCTTTTCAGCTGTTTTATATCTCTATTTTAGCACCAAAAGAAAATGTACCGCAAGTATGGAAATGATCAGAAATGAGGACACTCAGGAACACGTTGCACCCTGAGGGACCAAACGGTACACATGATCATCAATTAACCATTGATAGAGATCCTCTCTTTCTGTGTCTCGGTAAGTCATTTTGTACCTGTACCAGATTTCCTGATCATTGAAACATGTGATCTGAATCTGAACCTGAACACCGCTGATTTTATAGTTGAATCTGTCATTGAATTCATGAAGTTCCCGGCTTTGCATCATTTCTTCCATCGCTTCAAATTTCGCATGGTTAAATAATGCTTCTTTTCGCTCGAGTTCAAACCATTTAACTTCCTGATCATAAAGACTCGCAACATGCAGTGTCAATCCGCTGATCAGCAGAAGACTGATAAATGCCAAATAAAGAGTAAAACCTTTTTCACTGGTAAGAGAATGGATCATTCTGAAACCACTCCGTTATTCTTTGTTAATCCTGTCGGATGGTACATCACCCATTTTCGTTCAGCACCATCCAATTTCAAGTGGAGTTCCGCTCCTTTAGGATGCGGGTAAACCCGAAAATGTGTAATCCGCTGCATAAATACTTCATGACCTACACCATTGACCTGTCTTCTGATTACAGACTGATGTTGGCTGTACGTGTCGACAATATTTTCATTAGCCCCCCTGGTATGAAGTCTGGATTCAGCGGAAGTCCAATAGGAGTGCGAAGCTTCAAACATCATGCTGAGCTGTTTCTGAAAGAGAAGCAATTCCTGGTCAGACGGCTGATTTAACTCGACATCCAACTGTCTCCATAATGAAAAAGACATGAACGTGGCTGACAAAATGATCCCAGTCAGAATGAGAGCAGTCATCACCTCCAGTAACGAAAAACCACGTTCATTATTGCAGTGTTTCAAGACACCATTGATTCTCACTGTTCCTTGCCTCCTTCCAGTGTATACAGACCTCCATCTTCCCGGAACCGACCACACTTTCAGAATAATAATATTTCCCTTCCTCATCCTGTCTGTATGCAGCTTCCTGCCCTTCACGAATTTCATAATCCAGGAACCGAATTGCTTCACTATGATCCAGTGTATTCGAGCGGAGTTCCTGAATATGAATCAAAGATGGGATGACAAATGAGACGGTAACCGCAAGAATAAACAGCGAAAGCATAGTCTCAAATAGGATGAAGCCTTTTTCATCCATATTCATTAATATGAAACCTCCCACGTATAATTTGGAAAATGACTCTGTAAGTCTTATCTGAATCTGTCCGGGATATTTCCATGGTCATATGATTATTCAGTCCACCTCTGCTTGAAAAAACCAGAAAAAAATGACCCGAATTGAGATTTCTTATTCCAGCAATTTCAGATGGTGCTCGCACAGTCTCCACGATTAGCCCATTTACTCTCACATGATAACCGGGCCCGGGTGAATTAAAAGGATGTATGCCGACGTTGACCTGATGAACCATAGCGTATAATTGATAATACTGAATATTTTGTTCAAGTTCTTCCATAAACACTTCTGCCTGTCTATTGCCCAATGACTGATGATAAAAGGGTGTTGCGATCATCATCATGGATGTGATGACAAGCAATACGACCATCATCTCCACTAATGTAAAACCGCCAGATGAATCTTTCTTCATTCACTCTGATTCAAAGACACTTTTCCTGTAACGGTGTCTAAATTGAGAGTCTGTCCATTCTGACAGGTGATATGTTCAACATACTCACCATCTTGCAACTTTGCCAAATCTGCAGGGAATGAACCGGTATCCACTTTAAAAGCCATAACTTGCGCCTGCACCATTTCCACTGTCGCTTCACAGCCTTTATCTGCTGCTACAGATTGATTTTTGGTCATATTTGGGATCAGTGCCAATAATAAAATAGAAATAACAACCAGCACGATCATCATTTCTATCAGAGTAAAGCCCTTTTTATTTTTTAGTATTTTCATCATTATCCCGTCCTTTGCGCATTTATTATGCCATGTGTTTCATATTCCGTCCTGCTGGCCAAGGCATACACCGATTAATAAAACAAAACGGCATGTATAAGACTCAATTCCTCTCGTGATTAATTACCATTGATCGAGTATAGAGAATACCGGTAAAAGTAACGATGCAAACAACAGCACCATCATTGATCCGATCATCAGAAAAAACAATGGCTGGAACCAGGTCAGAAAGCTTGAGAACCGTTTCTGAAGTCTCCTGAAGACGACCTGGCTGAAGCGGTCCATCTCCTCAGCGATTTTGCCTTTCGCCTCACCCATTTTGATAATGTGAACAAATTGCGGAAGATATAAATCGCTGCAAAATAGCGCATCAGAGAAAGACTCCCCTTCTGTTAAAAGAATACGAATACGTTCACTCTCAATCTGGCTGTGTTCAGTCCTGTCTTCACGCCCGATTACGATCAGAGCTTCTTGTAAGGAGAACCCGTTCGAAAGCAGCGGTTTCAACTGAGAGATAAAATGATACGTAACAAATGACTGAACATACTGCCTGATCAACGGCAACCTGACAAGAGTGTGCAATTGTTGAATCGGTGTCAGTCGTTTTTTCATGATAATCAGAGTCACTACCGCCATAACCAGCATTGCCCCGACCACTAAAGGAAGAAAGCGGAAAAAATGAAACGTCATCACTGAAACTGCAGGCAGTTCGGCTCCCATAGAATGAAAAAATTCATCAAACCTTGGAAAAATCCCCTGAATGAGCACGGATACAATGACGATGAATCCGAGAGCCAGCATAGCCGGGTAATGAAAGACCTTTCTTATATCCTCTTTCACTTTCAACTCATTTCCCAGTATATCCGCAGACCTCGATAGACCTTCAATCAAATCACCGAACTTTTCAGCAAATAAAACGATGCCTGTAATCTCTTTACTGAAGCCTGCATCTTCGAGGAAATATGCAATCCATGCACCTTCCTGAAGTCCGGATTCGATACCTGATACCCATTGCTGTTCTTTTTCAGAAGCAAACTGGCCATACAAAGCGAGCATCTCCCGGATCGAATAGCCCTCCTTTAACAGTTCACTCCACTGACGGAGGCACTCTTCCTGTGCAGATTTTGACATTGTAAAAGCCTGAGTCACCGCCACCACCTCTGTTTATTGACTTTTTGATCCGGATCCGGATCAATGGCACCGATGGCAGTCGCCTTTACCATGATATCCTTCAACTGCCTTCGCGGAAGATGATCTGCCTGTTTCCCTTTTCGGAGCAGTGCAGAAGCCGCAGTTAATTCATCTCCCTCAAGAAACTCAAATACAGCAGCCCGTTTTCGTTTTGTTTCACTTTCACAACGATCGCTGCAGGGAACTTCAAGACATCGCTTGCAAGTAATTGAAACCAGTGACTGACTCACGACAGCGCTTAATGCCTGATCAAGATCATGGAGTGGGACACCCAGCTCCTGCATACGATAAAGTGCACCTGCACTCGATGAACAATGCACAGTTGAAAACACAAGATGACCGGTCATAGCCGCACGAACAGCAGATTTTGCCGTTTCTGCATCGCGAATTTCTCCGAGCATAATCACATCCGGGTCATGTCTTAATATACTCTTAAGACCTGTGGCGTATGTCATTCCGGACCGTTCATTGATTTCAGTCTGAAGAATACCGCTGTATTTCCGTTCAACGGGATCTTCAAGGGTCATCACATTTAAACTCTGCTGATTTAACTGATGTTCTAGTAGGGAATATAATGTCGTTGTTTTGCCTGTACCCGTTGGGCCACAAAACAAGATTAATCCTTGGGGTTTGAAGAGAAGAGAAGTCAGGCGCCTGACTTGAGATGGAAAGAGCGCCAGTTCATTGAGTTGGAGAGCGCGTGTGAGTCGAAAGATTCGCATTACCATCGTCTCACTCGCACACGATGGAAATGTGGAAATGCGTAAACTGATTCGTTCAGTTAAGACTTGCCTTTCAATACTTTTCGATTGAGGCATCCGCCTTTCACCAGGATCCATTCCGGAAATGAATTTAAAATGGGCAATCATTTTACTGAGCGTCAGAAGAGGAACATCCTCCGCTTCCCCTAAATTGCCATCAATCCGGAATTTCAATACACCTCTGACCTGTCCGGGAATAAAATGAACATCAGAAGCTCCAAGTCGGACCGCTTTTTCAAGCATATGCCTCACTTGATCAGATACATCCATTCACCTCTCACCACCTCTGCGATCATACGTTCACCTGTTATTATAGCCTATTCAAAATAAAAAAAGGGGTATAAATGTTCTTGTTCACACAATTGTCACATACTGCAAATAAAAAAAGCCCCTGAACGCAAGCAGCGCCAGGGACTCCTTTGTTTTACTTATCTTCTTTCAGCTTTTCCACATCTTCTTTTAATCGCTCTTTTGTCTCTTCAATTTCTTTCACAACCTGTTGGGCCAGCTTCTTCCCTTCAGATTTCTCAGTCTCCATGATTTCTTTCACGTCGTTGGCAAGTTCCTCGCCCATCTCATTTGCTTTTTCCGAGACACCCGTTGCCTTATCCGCGACTCGGTCCCACTGCTGTTTGGCAGCAGAAGTCAGCTCTTCGGATTTTTCTTTTGCGACGTCATAATACTCGGCGCCTTTCCCTTTTGCAGTCTCAGTTAACTCAACTGTACGTTCTTTGGCTTCACCTGCACGTTCGGTGATGTCGGATCTGAGCTCACGTCCTGACTTTGGCGCCATTAATACTGCAGCTGCTGCACCAATTACGCCTCCAATTACTGCACCTAGCATGAAATCTTTAGTGTCCATTTTACTCATGTGTAATTTCCTCCTTAGATTGGTCTTAACTTGTCTGTTACAGTAATTCTACGTATAGTAACGAGTTTCCTTCTTTCGGACACAATTAAACTACAAATTATTAGGCTGAAAATGTTAACGTTTTATGACATTATCAGTTTAACCACGTATTTAGATTGAAAATGCATTTATTTCTGTATTGTGCTGTTATATAATGAAAGAAACCTAAAATTGGGAGTGAATGAAATGGAACAACAGACACTCAAGATCACCGGCGTTCTCTCAGACCCTACACGCTTCTCTATTTATCAATATGTAGGCAGACAGCACCGCGACGTAACAGTGCAGGAAATTGCCGATACGTTTAAGATTCACGCTAATGTCGCACGTCTGCACCTGACCAAACTTGAAGATGTGAATATGCTTGTCTCTGATACAAAGAAAACGGGGAAAGGCGGAAGACCCAGCCGTTTTTACAGGCTTTCTGATGAAGTCATCAGTATCCAGTTCCCGTTCAGAGATTTTCAGCGTCTTTCTGAGATCGCCATCGAAACGTTAAGTGAGCTCGGACCTGAAGGTCATAAAGCGCTCGTGAAAACCGGCAACCGATTTGGCTATGAATCCGCAAAAGAATTCGTTTCGTCCATGAATGAAGATCCTGACGTCATGCACCCACAGGAAAAAATTAAATTTATTGAACGCATCGCACTGAATCAGGGGTTAAATCCGGAAATTCATTATGATGATGAAACCAGTGAAGTCACATTCCGTATTTTTAACTGTACGTTCAAAGAAGTCGCGCAATACAACCGCGGCATTTGCTCTATGCATCACGCTCTGATCAACGGTATCTTTTCTTTCTTCTTTGATGAAATGAAACTTGATGAAGAGTCCAATATGTTTAAGGACAATGAAATTGCCTGTACGTATACGACTGCGGTCGTTTCTAAAGCGTAATAAAACGTGCCAAAGGTTCTTCCAATACGGAAGAACCTTTTATTTTACTTTTCATTTTCTTTACAAGACGGACACACTTACTTTATAATGAATACAGTTAAGTGTCTCATTCATTTATAATTGGGGAAATGAATGAAAGTATTGAAAGGGAGGAAAGCCATATGGATCGAATGTTCCGGGTTCTTGCATTCTGGACAGGCATTTTTGCTGTCTTGTTCATGGTTGGGGATATGAACGGTCAAGCACTTTTATTTTTTGCGCAAACTGCCATTTTTATTGGCCTCAGTTACCTGAAACTGTCTGAGCGGATGTATGTCTATATATTCGCAGCGTACTTAGCCGTTTTCTTCATTGGATTTACGTATTATACAACCTTTATTATGGTCCCGTCCGTTGGTCATTGATCCGTTACATGACCAGTAACAGACAATGGTGCAGATCTCTCCGGAGATTCTGCACCATTTTTTGTCTATTCCATTGTGTAAGGATCTTCTGTAAACAGATTTAATTTCTTTTTAAATGATATATGACGATATTTCAAATCCACCTGAAAAGAGCCACTGATCCCGTCAGGTGTGACAAGAGACTGGATGGCCCGGTTCTGTTTAAACTCGTCTGAGAACGGATTAATTTCACCCGGCTTTCTGAGAAATTTAAAAATTCCCGCTTTTAAGAGAAACTGATCCTGTCGGTGATGAGCCAGGTGCTGAAATCCGAGCTTCTTGAGTACAGCATCATAGGCATCCCACTGTATATGACTCGTCAGATCCATTTTCCCCGGTGTTTCGAGAGGATCAGGAATTAACTCATGCTTTCGGTACCCGCGAATGGAGCCATCCTTCCGCTGCGGATGACGGTATTCTTCATTTCGATATCCGTAATCCACCGTCATGATAAATACAGGTTCGTTTCCTGAAAGGCTGTTTTGAAGCCAGTGACGCATATCCGGATTTATCTCAGTGCGATAACCGGTCTCAAGCTCGGGACCGAATGCTTCAAGCCAATTGAGCAATAAAGTGTCGGAACAAGGCACTTTCTTTTCAAATAGTTTGTCTCCATCATATTCAACAAGAATTTCGTCCCATCCGTCCTCTCTTCTTTCTACTAGGTGAACGGGCATGGCATCAAACAGTTCATTGGAATACAAGATCCCCTTTATATCCCCTTCCTGTTTGAAGTAGTCCTGCAAAGACGAATAGAGCCGGACTTTATCCGCGTATGCCTCCGTTTTCTCTTCTATTTGCTGACAATGCGAGGGACTGCTTTCAATGATGCAATAGGTCAATAAGCGAAACTGATTGGGATGATGTTCTTCGAAATACCTCAGCACTTCGAGAGCGAACCTGCCGTCTCCTGCACCGGCTTCGGTGATTTTGGTATCAACATCCGTTGATGTAAATACATCCGCGAAGAACCGCCCCGTCACCTGCGGGAATACAGGGTGAACGTGATTACTCGTATAGAAATCACCTTCTTTACCAAGCTTGGTTTTCTCCACTGTATAATAGCCGACTTCATCATCGTACAACGCAGTATCCATAAAATCATAAAATCGCCAAGGCCCATCGCTGGCCGTTTTTTTCTTAAGTACCTGAATAAATTCTTTCATCGTTTCCTCCAAAAATCATATTAACACTGTTGACATGTTGTTAACTTCATTCTATAATAGACTCATCAGTAGGACAATGATCTTCGGGAGTTCCCCCTCCCCTATATCGTTCATTGATACTTGATTAACTCCCCTAATGACCATCCATGTTCCCCCATGGATGGTCCTTTTTTTGGTTTGCAGAGTTTTACACATCAGTTTATGACGATACATCGAGTTTTCTCATAAATCGGTGGTACTCTAATGGAAAATACTCTACCATCCAAATCCGTTGATAAACGGATTTGTCTTCTTCTCCTCGCCGATCGTCGTGATCGGGCCGTGTCCATTGGCAACAGTTGTCCCATCAGGAAGCGACAAAAATTTCTCTTCGATGACCCTGAGAAGCGTCTCATGATCACCACCCGGGAGATCCGTTCTGCCCACACCTCCCCTGAATAGTACATCGCCTGAAAAGATCACGTTTGCTTCCGGAAAATAAAACGACACACTGCCAGGTGAGTGGCCCGGAGTATGAAAAAGCTCACAGCGGAAGTCACCTGATCCGAATGATCCTTCTTCCTTAATCAGCACATCCGCCGGTTCTGCAGCTGTCTTCTCAATGCCCATAAACAAACCTGAGCCATTTAGAGACGGATTTGTCAACCATTCTCGTTCAGCATCATGCAGATAGACAGGGCACTTCCAACGTTCCCTCAAGTCCTGCACTGCTCCAATATGATCGAAATGAGCATGAGTCAGCCAGATTTCTTTCAATGTTAAAGATTCACTGTCCAGCAAGGTATTCACACGATCTGCGTCCCCACCGGGATCAATCATAATTGCCTGTCCATCATTTTTTAGTATAAAGCCATTGGTCTGAAGTGGACCAAGCGATATCATTTGCCATTTCATCGTATTTCGGCAAGGATCCCCCACCTCATCCTGTAATTGCAGGTGGGGAGGAAATGCCATTGGCGAAAACCAACACCCTGCCTTCCTCCCTTCGTATGTTTAAATGATTGAAGAGTAAACCTCTTTGCGACTTGTCGCTAAAGGTTCTCTTTTCGTTTTTTGACAAGTTAAGAGGTTCGTAAGGAAATATGTGATACGGTAAAATCATAACGTATCGCGAGACCCTTTGTACTGTTGGGTCGCCACAACCCCGCTTCAAACAGACCGTGAGGCTGTTAAGCCGTAGTCAGTTGATGCAGTATCCCTTCTGATTGTCAGACTCACTGTACATTTTATCATGATTAACGTTGATTTCAAGTCAATGGACCCCCACTGAGGTACAGCGTTTCAGTGGGGGCTTGAGATAGCCAAGCAGGTCTTTTCTTACAAAGGTTGACGCTCTGCATGGTTCTTCTCAAATCACTGTTTTTGGTTGGTACTGGCGACTTACTATCGCTTTTCCACTTGCAGCCCCCTTCCGAAGAAGAGCAGTTCTTCCTTACGGAAGAAACCACCACTCAGCATATAGCTGGCGTGTGCTACAAGCCCCAACGAAAGTTGAGTACACTTGGATGATTGACGCACCCACTAGGCTATGCGCTAAGCAACAGCTTTACGTTTTTGAACGTCCATGATCATGGGCGTTTTTATTTGTGTTTTTTCATCCCATTCGACTACTTGAGATTTCCGAAGGATGTTTAATGCTGCATCAATGTCGGCGTGGATGCATTGTCCGTTTTCAGAGCGATAGAAGCCGCGGTATAGACGTTTCCCGCTAAAGGAATATCTTGTATCGTCGCCTTTTATCCAAACCGGAATATCGTCATTATCCAGAAAACTGGCTTTAGACGTGTAACTCTCTTCTTGCTTAACGAAACGGATGCCTTCCTTGAGACACTTATTCTCGATAGCCGAAATCAATCTGTGGAAAGGAATTTGTACGAACTCTTGATTGTTTTTCTTCCCCAAGCCTGATTCTTGCTTCCAACCGGCATTATAACCGATTACCACGGTATCGACATTCAGTTGTTTTATCTGTTTGAACAACAAACCTACGGTTTGTGAAAGGTAGCCATCAATTTGGAGATGTCGTTTACGCCACAGAGAGGCCATTTGATTCGTCACGATGCGTTTCGACAAGCCGTTTTCGATGTTTTTTTGTTTTAATCGACTTATCTTTTTGTTAAAGTACTGATTGATGGATTTTAACCTCTTTCCGTTAACCAAAAAGGTGTCTCCTTGATTTGTTGCACAACTGAGAAGATAATCTACACCTAAATCGCAACCCAAAGCTTTTGTTGTCGTTTTTTGTTTCTTCATTTGAGACACTGGAACTTCATATACATAATGAGCCTCAAAGAACCGACCGTTTTGCTTTGGTACGATTTCAATGTAAGAAATCTTTTTATTGATTAAATTCTTCGGCATTCGCAGTTTTATGGAGCCGAAACGTTTCCTGAAATCAGCGTTCATTGGAATGTTCCAATACCCGTCCTTATCGACTTTGGGGACTTGATAGATTTCGATGACGCGTTTAGCCGTGGAACGAGAATAATTTGGAAATTTTGGACGACCCGTGAAACTTCCAGGGTTTTCTTTCCATTTCTTTAACGCTTCGAAGAAGCCCTTTACTTCACTGAGCAAGGTTCTTCGAACCGCTTGTACGGAGTTGGATTGAATGCCCCAATAGTTCATATCGGCCTTCATTGCGCTGTCTATTTCTTTTGTTGTCGCCATTTTGTTTTCATCCAAATACTTTTGTTTAATCGCATACAAACCTACGTTACGCAAAGCCTTGGAACTATGAGACATGCGTTGCAGAAGTCGAAACTCTCTAGCACTAAGGGTACTGCGACCAATGTTCTGTTTTTGAGTGAAGCGTTGCATATTGGCTGTTTTCTTTTTCCTGCGTAACACTTTAACCGGTTTTTTCCTAGCCATTTGTGTCACCTCCTTTGCCGCCCTCGAATGGATTGATTTTAATTTTTTACTTCTATACCACTTAATATACCATTTCACAAAAATAGAAGCTGGATACAATTTCGAACGTTTGTTCTTTTGTTTATAACACCTATCAGTCGTAAGACTGATGGCAATTCATCTCCACCTGAATCGCTTGGCTCCGCCCGTATCGCGAATCAGGTGGAGTCTTCTTGCCTAGTGATGATAAAGATCAGCATGCGCTCGATCCCTTGATTCAGGCTGCGTGATTTTTTCTTCTTCTTCGACAAAGCTGTCCCTCGACAAAAGTGTGAAAAAAAAGTAAAATGAAATAGACCATCATTGAACATTCGATCATGATGAAGAGATCACGTAATGATTATGAGGAGGTACTGCTATGTTTTTGGGGATTTTAACTTTACTGGTTGCCATTTTATCTTTAATCGGCGGTTATCGCGAGTTGAAAAAGAAGAACTTTTTTGCTGTCGGGTTTGCAGCATTATCCGTAGCACTGTTCGGATGGTTCTCGATCCGAACATTAATTTCGATCATCTTCACCGGCGGTGGCGGAACAGTATGACAAAAGAGCTGATCAGGTTTGGGGACCTGATCAGCTCTTTTTTTATTATCGTCACGTTTATTCGCTGAGTTTTTGATTGACGGATGAAAGTTTCATAGCCATGCCTGTTGCCTTATCTCTTCTGTCATCGATTCTTACGTTCAGTGCTATCCGCTGATGCCCCAATGTAAAAGGCACTTCATGAATTTCCCGAATGATTGTATACAGATCTTCCGGCTTTCCCTCAATAATCGTACTCATCGGTGTTAATGTGTATTCCAAAGGCAGATCTGTCTCTTTTAACCGCTTATGAACCTCTGCTACTACTTCCGAAACACTCGTAGTTTGTGAACCGAGTGGCATAATTGTAATATCTGCAATCGCCATTTGATGGCCCCCTTTTGTTCGTTTTTTTATCGGCTTACCACGGGTTAATCTCGATGGATTTTCTTTCAGAACAACTCTTCGATAGGCCTTTACTGCGGTGCGGATATGCACTTCATCCGGCTCAGCAGTCGTGATGGCCCTTTGTACGAAATAAGAAAGTGTCAATACAGCCTGTCTCACACGGTCAAAATGTGTCCCTCTGTTTAACCATCTCACCAAAACCGGAAGAATGATCAGACTGGTCATCGTTGTCCATTCAAAAACATGAATAAACGGCGCATCCGATATGAGAAGAAACGGTATCAGCAATATCGGCACTGTCAAAAAAAAGAGAACAATCACGTTTGTTGAACAATACCGGTTTATAATTGATGCTTTCGCTATCGTTTTTATATGCCTCACTGATACAAGTTCTTTTGTCGAAAAGACTTTATGTTCCGCTCCGTGAAATCGCTTCATGTCTGAAGGGAACCAAAAATGCGTGCCTAAAAAAAAGTACACCCACAAATAAAATGGCACGCCATAATACTGTTCCCAGCTGTATAACCCTGTCATCCATGGAAGTAAACTGATTAGGAAACTGATGAATGCAGCCCATTTAAACCAGAGCGGCATGGATTTAAAGACCCTGACAGAAACCCTGAACATCGCCTTAGCCGTTACAGGTTCCACCCAGGATATTGATCTGTTGTTGACGATCTCCGCACCGCCCATATAACGTTCTCCGACAAAAATGACTCCGTGCTGATATGACATGCCCTTCATGTTTTATTCTCCGATCCGCCAATAATTAATCATGCCAGCATCTTCGAAACGTTCTTCCAGTGAAGGCCCATCTGATTTGCTGACGTCAACATCCATCCAGGTATGCACATAGTAAACAGATATTTGATCAGGCACCTCCTCATTAAACGTGACAATCACTTCCCCTGACGGCCCATACAGATCCTGTTCGATCATCCTGTTGGGAAAAGGAATCGCAATGCGGTTATCTCCAGTCTCAAACCAATCCCTGACACTGTAGATGACTTCATTTCGAGACGTCAATTCAACGTAAGCTTCTTCCACCTCAACCCCTTCAGGAAAAGCAATCTCGATATAATCATCCCCAAACAGCGTTCCTTCAGGATACCGCTCCCATTGCCACTCCACTGATTGCCTGTCTCCATCAGCAATAGAGTTGAGCGTTGTGTGCTCTTGGAGATCGAGGTGGCTTATGGCTTCATCTGTTGTAAATTGCATATACCCAAACACAAACAATAAAACCATGACTGCCAACGGCAACAGAAGAACCGTTTTATGCTGATTCATGACTGACCCTCCTTCATATCTTCCTCATGGTCATTCAATGTCACGAGCTGGTGGCGATCATTAAAAAAGAACCGGTAACTGATCATGGTAACAATCATCGCACTCAGCGAAACCGATGCAAAAATACTCAGAGAAATAACAATCTGATAACGGATGGCATCAATCGGAGCTACACCTCCAAGAATCAGTCCGGTCATCATTCCCGGTAATTGCACGAGTCCAATTGTCTTTAACCCGTCAACATTCGGAATCATCGCAGCTTTTACGACTCTTCGCACAAGAATCTTTGATGCATCCTGAGGCTTTGCTCCGAGAGCCAGCGCCGCCAGAATTCTCCCTTTACCCTCCTTGAATTCACTCTTCATCCTCTCGAGGGCAAGACCAATCGCAACCATGCTGTTCCCGATGACCATGCCGCTCATGGGAATAACCTGATCAGGTTCAAAGGACACCATTTGAAACGCGAGCCACATAAAAAGAACAAGAAGTTCAACCATAGCGATGACAATAAAGACAGTGGATTTGATGTACGGAATCCCTTCACCCTTTTGACTAGCATGAAAACTTGCCACTGTAATCATGACCATCAGCATAATACTGATTCCGACGATCGGTTCAAGCGAGAATAGATAGGTCAACACATATCCGATGATAAGCAATTGAATAAAGCCTCTGAAAGAGGACCAGACAATCGATTTACCAAGACCAAGGGAATAAAAATAAGACAACGATACGGGAATCAGCACAAAAAAGATAAGAAAAAACATCGATACGTTTGAAATTTCCGGTGCCATGGTCTACGATCCTTTCAAATTAAATGGTTAAAGCATTGATTATTTTCTTAAAAACTGAAAAAGTTCATCGGTTTTTGGATCGAGAAACATTGACTCGGTAACACCCTGTTCGACAATGGCACCCTGTTCCATATACAGTGTATAATCGCCAAGTCTTTTTGCCTGCCTGACGTCATGTGTAACCATCATGACCGCTTTAACACGGGTTGAAACAAGTTTTTTCAACAGTGACTCAATGACATCAACGGATTGCACGTCCAGCGCGCTTGTCACTTCATCGAGAAGCAAGACAGAAGGATCATTGGCGAGCGTTCTGGCAAAAGCAACCCGCTGCTTCTCCCCTCCTGAAAGTGTTTCTGTATCCTTTTTGAGGTAATCCTCCGGCAACCCGACCTGCTCCATCAATGAACGCCCCGTCGACGGATCCCATTCTCCCCAGAGTTCAGGACCGAATCGCAAATTATCTTCGACCGTCCCGTCAAATAATGACGATGACTGGAAAACCATTCCGACTTCTTTGCGGAGTTGTTCAATCGGGTAATCCGCTATCGGCTTCCCCCTGTAAGTAATGGTTCCTTCAAGCGGATCCATAAGTCGATTAAACAGATACAGAAGACTCGTTTTGCCTGCACCGGACGGGCCGATTAACGTGACAATCTGGTTCTCTTTCACCTGTAATGAAACGTCACGAACACGTTGGTTCGTGACGCTTTCTGCCGTTAATATATCCATACAGCGTTACCCGGCTTCAGCAGCAGTCAGCTTTTGTCTTGCAAGCCACGCCCCGCCTATGACTCCTGCATCGTTGCCTAGAGTGGCAATCACCATATCGGTTTCGTCCGCAATTTTAGGAATAGCAAAACGGTTAAAAGACGGACGAATCGCATCAATCAGCTGTTTGCCCGCTTTGGATACTCCGCCGCCAATCACAACAACCTGAGGATTGAAGGAATTACAAAGATTTGCCAGTGCAAATCCCAGGTGTTCCATCGATTCTTGAACCACTTTTCTTGCAGCCTGATCGCCTTTCCCCGCTTCTGCAAAAACGTCTTTTGCCTCCAGCTTATCCTTCGAAGCAATAACCGCATGCAATGATGAATCAGGATACTCCGAAGCCGCTTCTGTACCCAGTCTGGCAATACCTGTTGCAGATGATACCGTTTCGAGGCAGCCTTTCTTCCCGCAGTTACAAGGCGCCCCGTCATCTTTCACAGATGTGATATGACCGATCTCCCCGGCTAAACCTGCATGACCGTGAATGATTTCTCCACCTGCCAGTATTCCGCCTCCAACGCCTGTTCCAAGTGTTACTGCAAGTAAATTGTTGGCGTTATCGCCGGCCCCCAGCCACTTTTCTCCCGCTGCAGCAAGATTGGCATCATTATCAACAAAAACCGGTATCTCCAACGCATCCCTGAGGATATCTGCGACTTTATAGTCTTTCCAACCTAAGTTTACGGCTTCAACGATGACACCGTGATCCACATCGATATAACCCGGAGCGCCAACACCTGCCCCCTTTAATGTGAGACCGTCAAGCGTGTTCTTACGCTCATTGACAGAAGCAGCGATATCTCTAAGGATATGTTTCCCTTTTTCGGTTTTATCAGTCGGTATTTCCCATTTATCCAAAATAGATCCATCTTCTTGAATAAAAGCTATCTTTACGGTTGTACCACCAATATCAATTCCTGCAAATACATGATCCACTGTGTCATCATCCTTTATGTTTTAGTGTATGTCTTTCTTTTGCAAGGGCAACCATCGCATCCCTGAAAAAAGTCTGATCAACCAGACCCAGTCTTCGAAGCTCCTTCACCTCTTCTTCAATAAGGTCCAGATCTCCTTGTTTGTCTCCCGTATAGATAAAGACATGATACGGTTTCAATGCCTGTAACAATTCGAAATAAGTCATCAGGTACTCCCCCTGCAAAATCATCTTCATCCTTATCCAGTATAGCAATTTTCTTCTCCTTTACAAAGTGAAAATACGAACAAATTAGTTGAAGTAAATAAAGAACCTGTTATAATAATTGCAAAGATGAACAGATAGGAGTTTTTTCATGAAAGATCGTATGGAACAGATCCTTGCAGAAGGCATCTATGGTAAGTCTGAATTAAAACCGGAAGAAAAGGCACTTTTTCTAAGTAATTTTGCAGAGCGCGTGATTATTTCACTGACAAAATCTCAGGTACGGAAACGAGGTACTTACCAGGAACTCGAGCAATTCATGAGTAAGTATCCATCTTCGCGACTGTATATTAACGGTACGATGAACTATTCATTTTATGGCGATTATATCCAGCTCGCAAATAAGAAACGCATTCCGTTTACCATAGTCAATGATTCAAAAACATCCCCATTGGGAATTGTTCTGGCATCAGGCCAGGCAACCCCCGATGATCCGGTTTTTGTTCAGGATGAACTCTATCAGGATGATCTGAAGAACCGTTGATCATTCAAATTCAAAAACCTCCAAATCCTTGCGATTCGGAGGTTTTTTACTGCCTTTAATCAAAACAGCTTCATCGTTGTTCGAGTTCATTCACCAGTGACTGATAATCCTCGTTCTCCGGTACCAACGAAAGTGCCTGCTGTGCTGAATCAAGGGCTCTGTCCATTTCATCTTTCTCCATATAAACAAGAGCTAAATTATAATGTGCCTCGTGAAAGTCCGGCCTCAGGCGAATCGTCTCCTGCAACGATTCCTCTGCATCTGCGAGATTATCCTGCTGCAACTGAACATAAGAGAGAAAGAAATAGCTGTTCACATAGTCACTTTCCTGAATGTCTGATTCTGAATTTGAAAGAATCGACAGTAAATAAGGTTCAGCCTTGCTGTATTCTTCAAGTTCAATCCATTCACCGGCAATTTGAAAATTAATCGAGGCAAGCATATCATCATCGAGATCCTGGTTATATCCGGCTAATAGAAGACCGGCCATCAGAATGACAGCGGTTAAAAATGCACCGATCATGGACTTGTCTTTCTTATGGGCAGGCAGCCCGACAATTGATGAAGCAATAAAGCCACCAATCAGTCCCCCGATATGTGCACCATTGTCAACCATCGGAACGACGAAACCAAATACCAGGTTAATCCCCAAAATGACAAGGATATTCATCCCCATCGTTCTGAAAAATAACTTTTTATGGCGGACTCCGAAATAAAGCAAAGCACCGAACAATCCAAAAATCGCCCCACTCGCTCCCGCAGAAATATTGTCATTAAAAACAAAACTCGCCACGGAACCGAATAAACCTGCCAAGAAATAAATCCCAAAAAACCTTCCTGTTCCAAAGATCCGCTCAACTGCCGCGCCTAAAAAAAATAAAGCCAGTGAGTTCATAAACAGGTGAAGTGGGCCAATATGAATAAACATGGCTGAAACAAACCGCCACCACTCTCCGTCAAGAATTGCAGGGTCGTACTTCGCCCCAAATTCCACAAGAGTGAGTGTACTCGTTGTAGATCCGACTGTCTCCATCCAGACAAAGATCGCTGCAATTATTCCGATTAACAGGATGGTCAGGCGGGGCTTCCCCTGCTGGAAAAGTGACATGTCCTGTTTTGTCCGTTCATTCGTAAGTCTTTGAATGTCACGCTGCAGTTTTTGAATACGCGCTGCCTCAAGCCCCTCTTCTTCAAGTGCTTCTGACGGTGTAAATACCGGCGTATCCTTCAATTTCCATTCAGTTGCGAGCGGGAACATCCGATCCTGCAACTGATCCATTGTAATCAACAGTGTCCGGAACTGATTTTTACCCCCGGCGGTTAGTGGCAACACCGAAGAAAGATAATGTTCATAATCATCCACCGGCGTCACTTGGGAGAGGATCACATTGATGACATTGCCTGAACGGATATTGAAGTGCCGTTTCACCTCTTTGCTGTTTCGATTTGCAATGTCTATGTCTGCTTTGAGCTGGTTGCTCCAATCAAAATTCTTTCTCGTCAGTCGGATGATCACAGGTTGCTTATGACGATCGTCTTCGATCCATGCTGTATCATCATCTTCTTTTATATACAAAATTTTCATTCCTTCATGGTCAATCAAATGATGAAGGAATTCCCAATATTTAACCCGTTCTGTCATCTCATTCACTTTGGTCACTCCAGTCCACACAGACTCTTCTGTGTATCCAGTATATCAAACATCATCTGAAAATTCTTTGATCCAATCCTCCGTGCTTCATGACCGTGCTTTACGGACCAGAAACGTTATACCGTAAGCGGATGACACAATGATAATTAATCCATACTGCTGAAAAAAAGACCGCCGATGTAACGGCAGTCTCGAATGATCGTTGTTATTTCATGTCAAAGATCGGCTTCATGACATCTTTCAGTGTGTTTGATGAATGGTGAAGTTTTTTCATTTCTTCATCGTTCAAATCGATTTCAATGGCACGCTCCACACCTTTTTGACTGACGATCGCAGGTACACCGATGTAAACATCATCGAGATCATATTCACCTTCCATCAAGGTCGATACGGTAAGAATAGACTGTTCATTTCGCAGAATCGCCTTGGTCAAACGCGCAAGCCCCATAGCAATGGCATAATGTGTTGCACCTTTACGTTCGATAATATGATAGGCCGCATCCCGGACATTAACGAAAATCTCATCAAGATCTTTGTTGCTCCCATCAGGCTTGTATTTGTCCATATATCTTGATATCGGCTCGGAACCGATGCGGGTCTGACTCCATACTGGAAGTTCTGTATCCCCATGTTCACCCATGATATAACCGTGGATATTTCGAACATCAATATCGAAATATTCACTCAGGAGAAAACGGAATCGTGCGGTATCAAGAATGGTACCCGAACCAATGACGCGCTCTTTCGGAAGACCGGAGAATTTCCATGTTGCATAGGCAAGGACATCCACTGGATTTGTAGCAATGATAAAGATTCCGTTAAAGCCGGAGCCCATCACCTGATCGACAATCCCTTTGAAGATATTTGCATTCTTCTCAACGAGATCAAGTCTCGTCTCACCAGGTTTTTGAGCTGCACCAGCAGTAATAACGACGATGTCCGCTGATTTACAGTCACCGTAGTCTCCTGCCCATACTTTCGTCGGCGCACCAAATGGGATCCCGTGATTCAGGTCCATCGCATCTCCTTCTGTTTTCCTCTTATCCAAATCGATCAAAACCATTTCGTCTGTCACATTCTGATTAATCATGGAGAAAGCGTAACTTGAACCGACTGCGCCTGTTCCAATAATCACAACTCTGGATGTTTTTGTATTCATTGTTTATCAACCTTTCTTATAACAAAATTGAGATAATTACAACATACCCTTATTTTACACGTCTACAAACATGGATCAAGTATTATTAGTAGAACACTTCACAATTTCTCGATTTAATTTCCAATATACTTTGTAAATAGTGTTTTAGCACGCGCAAGATCTTCTGTACCTTGAACCAGAGTTCGGCCATCCGGAAAGAGGACCAGAGTCTCCCCCTCTTGTAACACGGCTTTCACGAGAAATGGTGTTTTTTTGACGGAAGAGGACACTGGCTCAAGCTGATTCGCCCATTTGGCCAGGTCATAGCGGGTGCTGTGCTGAATCTGAACGGTCTCGCGGCCACAAAGCGTGGTTACGCTGTCTTTCTCGGATGCCTTCAGTGACGGGTACTCTTGCGTGCCACACGTAGGACACTGTTCAACAGGAGAGCCAAAACCCATCGAGAATCTGTCATTTCGCCAAACATCGACCGTGAACAGGCTTTTTTCAATCTGATCGCGGTTGCCTGTTAAGTATTGAACGGCCATCAGCGCTTCCTGACTTGCAACGATGTCCACTGCCATTGATAAGACACCGATCGTATCGCAAGTCTGTCCACTCGAATCAAATGTCGGAAACAAACATCGAAGACAAGGCGTCTCTCCTGGGATAAACATGGCTCCCATTCCTCTGCTGCTTACGACACCACCATATATAAACGGTACTCCGTATTGAAATGCGATGTCATTCATTAAATATCTGGTCGAGAAATTATCCGTTCCATCTATAACAAGATCCGTACCTTCCATAAATTCACCGATATTTCCTGCAGTTACATCTGTCACATGACCTTCAATGTGAATATCCGAGTTGATTTTTTTGAGTCTTTTTTCAGCTGCCACCGCTTTTGGAAGCATGTCTTTCACATCTTCTTCATCAAACAGCGTCTGGCGCTGTAAATTGCTCATCTCTACATAGTCACGATCACAAAACACCAGGTGACCAACACCCGATCGGGTCAAATGGTTGGCTACAACTGTTCCCAGTGCACCCATTCCTACGATTAAGACTTTAGCTTTGGACAGTTTTTCCTGTCCGCTTTCTCCAATTGGTTGAAACAGCATCTGCCTGGAGTATCTTTCCCATTTTGACATAGTTGTCAGCCTCTCTTCGCTTGTTAGTTATTCGTGTATTGGAAGTTCGCGTCCCTGTTGCATGATTTACGGATGTATCAGCATTTGAACAGCAACATCATGGCTTTCATGCGGAACTGTTTGACGCAACTGCTCACGCAGAACAAGACTCACCGTCGGTATCCTCGGATAACGGCTTAAAAATCGGTCGTAATAACCGGCTCCGTGTCCAATTCTGTAACCGTCCTTCGCAAAAACAATTCCCGGCACCAAAATCAGATCAATCCTCTCTGGCGAAACAAGAGCAGAGGCATTCGGATCCGGTTCAAGAACACCGAAAGAAGATCGTATCAGCTTCTCATCGTCTTCATACAGATAGAAAGCCATCGAGCGATCCTTGACGTCGCAGACTGGCAGGCAGATCTCTTTTCCTTCACGCAGAGCCTGATCGATTACCGGTCCAGTATCCACTTCATGCATCATACTGCGGGTAACAGCAATTCGCTGCGCTTCATTCCATAAAACGGATGCAGATAATTTTTGGTAGAGTTTTTGTTCCTGTACTGATTTCTCCTGACTCGACATCGCCTTCAATTCGGTCATGACCTTTTCGCGCAACGCCTTTTTCGACATGCTATCACCCTCTTCAGAAAGGTTTACGCTTTTCTCATCATAACATGACCCAATAAGATATTGGAAATGGATGATGACAGAACGTCATTTCTGCTAAACTGAAGTAGATGACTGCCGGAATAGCCACTTTTCCATTCAGGCATTCAACAATTTGTATACGAACCTATAACTCAGGAGGTCCAAACATGGTTGAATCATTTGATGAGCTCACAAAACCCAACATGTCCTTTAAAGGATTCACGTTCGTTAGGCAGGCATCCCTTGCTCAGACGAAGAAAGGCGACCCTTTTTATCATTTAACTCTGGCCAAAAAAAGCACACACATTCCTGCTAAAGTCTGGAGTGATCAGTTAAACGGCAGAGAAGATGAAGCACAGCAGACCTTGAAAGAAGGAAACCTCATCTACATTGAAGGCGACACCTCGACATATAATGACAGTTTACAGATGACGGTACGTTTCTTCCGAACCGCAAAGGAAGATGAAGTTAATTTGGAAGATTTTCTTGAAACCCCTCCGGAACCGATTCAAGAGCTTACCGTTGAATTCGAACGTTACCTCGAAGAAATCAAGGATCCTTTGATCCAAACGATTTCAACTGCTATCTACAAAAAGTACAAAAGCCACTTTGTTAAGTATCCTGCAGCTGTCAGCAACCATCACAGCTTTACCGGAGGTCTTCTCTATCATTCCGTCTGTATGATTCGGCTGGGCAAAGATATTTGTAAACACTATCCTTCTGTCAATCAGGATTTTATTATTGCAGGCATTGCATTGCATGACGCTGCGAAGGTCATGGAATATACGAATTTCAGCGCCCCCTCATACAGTCTGCCCGGTGAATTTATCGGACATATTTCCATGTCTTCAATGCTCGTAGACAGAGAAGTCCAGATTATCACGAAAGAACGCGGTCAACCTCTCTCAAGCTATGAACATGAAGCTGTCTATCAGCTGCAGCACTGTATCCTCAGTCACCACGGTAAACAGGAATGGGGCTCCCCTGTTGAACCGAAAACGCTTGAGGCACATCTGATTCACTTGATTGATATGATCGATTCGAGGGTAAATATGATCGACAGAGGCCTCGATCAGGCACCGGAAGGCGAATTCACCAAAGTCTTTCCACTCGGAAAACTGTTCAAACCTCACTCAAAATAAGCCATCCACTTCTTTGTTTCAACACAGAAAAAAGCCCGAAATCCCTTGTAAATCAGGGGTTCCGGGCTTTTCTTCATTCACTTACTTTGTTTCACGGTGCAACGTGTGACGACCTAAACGCGGGCTGTATTTTTTAAATTCGATACGGTCCGGGTTGTTTCTTTTATTCTTTGTTGTAATGTAATTACGGTCGCCAGTTTCTGTGCAGGCTAGAGTTACTTGTACACGCATGTGATTTCCCTCCAAACTTACTACTTAATCATACTTTAAAAATAATAGCAAATTTACTGGTCACAATCAAGCATTTGTCTGTAAAAAATAAATACTTGACACCTTATTTTCATACACAGCTGTACAGAATGGTTTTTTCTGTTACTATAAAGTTTGAAACTTTATGAAGACTAAGGAGGGATTAACCGTGGAAATGACCATTATTATTCTTTTGGCTGCATCCATGATCTTATATGTATTATCTTTCTTTCAAAAAAGCGCCGTACATAAAGTGGAACAGCAACTTGAACACCATTCCATCCAGATGATGCAGGAAATCTATCAGTTGAAAAAGAAGATCAAATCCATAGAAGAAGAACACACGATTCCTGCATTAGACGCTCAGAAACCCGCTTTATCAAGGGATGATGTGCTGTCAATGTATGAGGAAGGCTATTCTGTGGAGGATATCGCAGATATGACCGGTAAAATGACAGAAGATATTGAAGAACTTCTGTCTCACTGACAAACGAGGAGGATTATACATGAAAGAACAAATGCGCGGGGCCGCATCTGCATTATTTTTTTCGGGCATTGTGCTTGCCTATTTATATTTTTTCCATCCTGCCATACTGGGCACAGACTATACAGAGGCCGAAGAAAACGTCGCAGATAACGGCATCCTCCTCGAGCTTGAAGAAACCATAACTGAGCTCGAAACGCTTAACCAATCGCTTGAAAACGACCGGCAAGTGCTTGAAGAAGAGATCAGGAGACTTGAAGACAACCGGGAAACAACGAATCAAACAGAAGAGTATAATCCCCCTCTTATTCATGCCATGCTGGAAATCTCTCCCGGCGAAACATCATCTGTCATTTCTGAACGCCTGTTTGATTTGCAGATCATAGACAGCCGAAATGCTTTTGAAGCTGAATTAAATGAACACAATCGTGCAGACCGGATTCAGACCGGCTCGTTCTTCCTGACGAGTGATATGGATAATGAAGATATTATTGAAACGATCACCAATCCTTAATTTTTCACAATAAAGTGCCCCATTCTGTAAACAGAGCGGGGCACTTATTATTCCAAAAATATGATACGTCATCAGGATTCATCATCAGAAGATTCATCCTCGTCACCGGATGATTCAGGTTCGCGTGGGCCATTACGGCCTTCCTGTAAATCGAAATAGGCATCGAGTGCAGCTTCGGCAATCGTGTTGGCAATACCTGCATTTCCTTCTGCTGTAGAAACAAAAGGGACAACAACTGAAATCACAACCTCGGGCTCATCAAACGGAGCAAAAGCCACAAACGTCTGATTGTTCACACTCTGCCCATCATAAAAGCTCTGGGCCGTCCCTGTTTTCCCGCCTACCGTATAGTCACGATTTTGAAAATAGGCACGTGCAGTTCCGCGATCACCATAGACCACCCGATAAAAACCTTCTTTGATGCGGTCAAAATAGGATGGATCTGTATCAATAATATTCATAATCTTCGGCTTTTTCACTTCTGCCACCGGCCCTATTTCTCCTCTGACATTGCTCGGTTCCCTGATTTCCGTAACCACACGTGGTGCTACTCTTACACCGTCATTCGCAATCGTCGCCGTATACTGAGCCAATTGCAACGGTGTATAGGTATCGTACTGTCCATACGTCAGGAACACCATGTTACCCGGCTGTGAAATATTTTGACCGACGATCCCTGTGCTTTCGCCAGGTAAATCAATACCCGTAGAAACACCGAGGCCAAACTCACCAAACTGCTGGCGAATCCAGTCATAACCAAACTGGTAGCTTCCCCAAGATGTCGAAACACCAGGCGTATAACCGACCAGCCTCATCGCAACGGTTGCCATATAAATATTCGATGATCGCTCAAGCGCCTGCAAATCATTAATGGCCCCCATATTCACGACAGAGCTGATTGTACCGCCGCCACCGACGCCCAGCGTTGTAGGACGGTCGACAATCACTTCACCAGGAGTAATCAGTCCATGGTTGTACCCGGTCAACAAGGTTGCGCCCTTTACCGTGGACCCCATTTCATAAGACTGCCCCATCGGGGGAGAAGTGCTTCCATTCCCATACATCGCAAGGATATCACCAGTATCAGGCTCCATCATAACAACATGTGCATCAGGTTCAGCAACAAAACTTCCAGAACGTTCCATTGTTATGGAATCAACCAGATCTTCAACCCGCTGCTGCAGCTCAAGATCAAAAGACAGCATCAGATCGTTCCCCCGGCTCCCCTGTCTTTCAACAGGCGGTTCTGTATGATTTCCGTCACTGTCCGTGAAAGTCTCAATTGAACCAGGTCGACCTCGTAAAACGGATTCATACTGTGCTTCAAGATAGGTCGTTCCAACCCGGTCAGTCCGCTCATACCCCTGACTTAAAAACTGATCAAGATTTTCAGAGCGAATCGACCCTACATTACCCAGAATACCTCTTAAGTAACTTCCGAATGGATAAACGCGTTCGGCATCTCTGATGACATCAATACCGGGAAGGTTTTCCATGTTCTCCATAATTCTCGCTGCTTCTTCATGACTTACAGAAGAAATTTTATGCGGAACATTGTTCATCCCCTGCCTTAACTCCCGCCAAACAGCAAATGCTTCCCACTCTTGATCCGTTACCATTTCGAGATCCTGATCGGTAATAGCATCGATCCGTTCTCTGTATACATCTCCATCACTCATCTCCCTGGCCTGTGCCTCTTCAAGGGGGAGTTTATCTTCAAATTCTTCATCATAAAGAACCGACCAGAAATCTCTTCGTTCCTGCTCATACCTTGACTCAAACACGTGATCAGTATCCACATCAATCAGATCACTTAATAACAGAGAGACATCCAGCATTTCCTGCGCTGATGTTCGCCTGTTTGTGAATGTCACGGTATGAATATGTTCATTTCCAACAAGGAGATTCCCATGCCGGTCATAAACGAGACCTCTCGGCGCCTCTACAGGCGTAATTTCACTGTTTGTCCGTTCAACAACTTCCTGAAATTCTTCACCTTGAACAATCTGTACAACACCAAGGCGAAGAATCAATGCAGAAAAAAGAATGAAAACCAGAAAAAACAGCAGGTTCAATCGCAGTGGAATATGCGGTTTCATACGCTTTTGTTTAGCCATCTCTATACGCCTCTTTCATATCACTTCGTAAAATAAGTGGGGACACCCCGCACATATACGGAGTGTCCTCAAAATTATGCCCGCGATACGGTTAGCTTCTCTTGATCACGAACCCGCCTAAGGCAGGTGGGTGCCCGCAGAAGAACCTTCAACTTCCCGGCACGTTACCAGGCATGTTGTTGATTCTTCAATATGAGGCTCCCGGTGTGATTGAATGTTCGGTTCGAATTACAATCGAAGTACACCTGTATCGCAGGCAATCTCTTTAACTATCTGTATTATAGCATAAGTGCCATTAAACAAAAAAGTAAATTTGTGAATCCCCATCTTTTTTCCTCAATTAAAAAGAATCTCCGACTTTACGCCGGAGATTCTCAGATTCATTATTTCGCGTCTTTGTAGAGTTCGTTAACTTTATCCCAATTGACAACATTAAAGAATGCATCAACATAGTCAGGACGCTTATTCTGATACTTCAGGTAATAAGCATGCTCCCAAACATCAACACCAAGAATAGGTGTCTTGCCATCTGTAATCGGGTTGTCCTGGTTTGGTGTGCTTGTTACTTCAAGCTTGCCATTATTAACAACCAGCCAAGCCCAGCCTGAACCGAATCTAGTCAAAGCTGCATTTTTAAATTCTTCTTTAAACTTGTCAAAGCTTCCAAAAGCTTCATCAATTGCAGCAGCCACATCACCGGTTGGAGCTCCGCCGCCATTAGGTGACATCAGTGTCCAGAACATCGTGTGATTCAAGTGTCCACCGCCATTGTTGCGAACAGGACCTTTTACTGAATCAGGTAAAGAGTTCAGGTTCTTAACAAGATCCTCAATGCTCTTGGATTCCAAGTCTGCATGTCCGGAGATTGCATCATTTAATTTTGTTACATACGTGTTGTGGTGTTTACCATGGTGAATTTTCATTGTCTCCTCGTCGATGTGAGGTTCCAATGCATTGTGTGCGTAAGGCAATTCTGGTAGTGTAAAAGCCATTTCTAAATCTCCTCCTTAAATTGTGATACAAGGTAATCTTACGCATAAGATTACCACCTTTCCCACAATGGAAAAGGTAGCTTGTATAGCTTCACATTAACAAATTTACCCCTTGTATTCAAATAATAAACCTTCATACTCAAAACCATTCTTTCCGTCGTTCAACGTTTAATCACCGTAAGCGATGGATTGATCATCATATTGGGCGATTTCAGGCGATAGACATGCCTCTCCTGGTCAAAGTCAATCGTCATATCATCCTCAAGAACCCATTCGAAGCGCGATTCTATAAAAAAAGAACTTTCCGTGCCTGCTTTTTCTATTTCCAATAAACCTTCCATGTCTTCTTCATGATCCAGAGCATACAGCCCTGTTACACCATTGGTCACTCAACCGCAATCATCCGTCTGATATTTAATGAGCCATGATTGGCGATTATATTGTTGAAGCATTTCTGAAGCTTCGTCTGTCACTTTTACACGCATTTTAAATCCCTCCAGTTACAGATTGCTATTCCCGTTTGAAAAAAAATAAACCACCACAGGTCACTGTGATGGCGATTTTTAAAATGGCGGAGGAAGAGGGATTCGAACCCCCGCGGGCGATGAAGCCCCTGTCGGTTTTCAAGACCGATCCCTTCAGCCAGACTTGGGTATTCCTCCATAAATCGTTTGGTGGACCCTGTAGGACTCGAACCTACGACCGGACGGTTATGAGCCGTCTGCTCTAACCAACTGAGCTAAGGGTCCAGTATTACGGATGGCTCTTAGGTTTTGTAAAATCGTTCAAAATCATAATAAAATGGTAGCGGCGGAGGGAATCGAACCCCCGACCTCACGGGTATGAACCGTACGCTCTAGCCAGCTGAGCTACACCGCCATTTTCATGAGCACAAGAAATATCATAGCACGACCGTTTCGATTTCGTCAATCATTTCCGAGAAAAATGTGCCGGTTTTTTTGCAAACCATTTAACAAGGAATAAAGAACAGAACCCGAATCAACCGGGTTCTGTTTTTCACTCATTCTATATAGATTTATTACTCGATGACTGTTTCAGCGATGTTCACCGCATGGTCACCAATCCGCTCAAGGTTGCTGATCATATCAGCAAAGATAATACCGGCAGACGCCTCACAAAGGCCCTCATTCAAACGCATAATGTGTTTTTTACGATACTGTCTCTCCATTTTATCGATATTCTCTTCCATCTCCACAACCTGTTTTGCGATGATTGAATCATCCTTATCAAGGGATTCAATTGCTTTCTCAAGAGTCTCCAAGGTATAGGAGAACATATCGCGGATATCCTCCATGGCTTCATCTGACATTTTCACTTTATTGGTGATCTGGTACTCAGCCAATTCAATGATATTTTCCATATGATCACCTACACGTTCAATATCTCTTACAGTATCAAGCAGCACCCCGTGCAGGCGTGAATCATCCGCCGTCAATGAATTCGTGGAAATTCTGACAAGATAATCCGTAATCTTTCGGTCCAGGTTATTCACAGCATCTTCAAACTGATAGGAGAGCTCTGCAGACTTTTTCTGCTTGGTCTCAACAAAGTTTAATGCTTCCTTTAACCCTTCCGCGGACAACTCTGCCATCCGTAACGTTTCCTTCTTCGCCTGCCCCAGCGCAATGGAGCTTGATTGACTGATCAAAACAGGATCGAGATTTTGTGCATTAAATTCAATGACTGACTCCTTACCAGGCAAAATCTTAATCACGACCCATGCAAGTAAACCGATAAATGGCAGTTGAATGATGACATTCGACACATTGAAAATACCGTGTGCCACCGCAATCGTCATTTCAGGATTCAAATTAAACTGTCCTTGCAGATATTCCATCAATCGAATGTATGGTCCTATCACAATCAGGACAAGAATGGTTCCCACAAGGTTAAAAATAACGTGGGTAAGGGCTGCCCGTTTCGCGGCAAGTGACGCCCCAAGTGAAGCCAAAACAGCTGTGATTGTCGTTCCGATGTTATCTCCGAATAAAACCGGGAGCGCAGCTGAAAGATCCATTGCCCCCTGAGCATAAAGTTGCTGCAAAAGACCAATGGCAGCTGATGAACTCTGGACACTGACCGTAAAGATTGTACCAATCAAAACACCCAAAAGAGGATTCGTACTCATACTCACAGTCAGTTCGGCAAAAATATCAAGATCTCTGAGCGGACGCAAACCGTCCCCCATTAAGTTCAAGCCGTAAAACAAAGCACCAAAGCCAAAGATGACCTGACCGTAGTTATTTGCTTTCTTATTTTTAAGGAAAAAGATTAAAAATGTTCCCACCGCGATAATCGGCAGAGCGTATTCCGAGATTTTCAGTCCGATAATAAAGGCTGTGATTGTGGTCCCGATATTGGCACCCATAATCACCCCAATGGCCTGTCTGAATTTCATAAATCCTGCATTAACCAGGCCTATAGCCAAAACCGTTGTGCCAGTACTTGTTTGAAGCAGTACCGTCACCACAATACCGGTAATGACACCCATGAACGGGTTTGATGTATATTTATCAAGCAGTTCGCGCAATTTATCCCCGGCAACTTTTTGAAGTCCGTCCCCCATGTATTTGATACCGAATAAAAAGATGGCGAGCCCGCCAAAGAACATAAACAGTAATTCCTGTAATCCGATCTCCACAGAAAGATCCCCCTTAAGTAAATAAATATATCTTCCCTTACCGTCCTTCATCGTACGTTAATTTTGTAAAGCATTCATTAATGAATTGTAAAGATTATATTAAGATTGAAGTAAAACAATCTCAATTAGTATGTCATATTTAAAAAAGTTGAGCTGTTGACTTACTTTAAGATACAATAATAAGACTTCACCACTTCATATTTATCACAAATTCAGAATCCATTACAGGAGTTGTTTCCATTGAATCTGTTTAAACAGTTTATCTACAGTCATTATCAACCGCAAACCATCGCTTCGTTTGTCAGGCAACGAATAGGCAGATCCGTTCTGTATGTATTTCTTCTGATGTTTTTAACATCACTCCCACTCATATTCCTTTCTGTCTCAGGCTTCAGTGCGTTATACGATGATCTTGACGAACAACTGAGAGACTTCCCGGAGTTCTCTGTTGAAAATGGTCAACTCGTGTCGGATGAAGGTACATCCATGACAGAAACCGATGATGGCACCGTCATCATCTTTGACCCGGATGGCGAATACACACCGATCGATCTCATCGATTATGGTGAGGGCATCGCACTTCTCGAACGGGAGGCTGTTCTCTTAACCGGAGATATTTACGAAACCATCAGTTATCAGCAACTCGGTGGTGATTTCAGTAAAGCGGATTTCGTAAACCTGTCTGAATCCATTGGCGGGATTCTCCCATTGATTCTGACCTTGATCGGATTACTGATCTACCTGGTTGGCACTGCAATGAAATTCATCGGTGTTACTGCCCTCGCCGCCATTACCATGTTTTTAAAACGCAACGTAGTCAACGAATTAAAATTCAGCCAGGCGTGGGTCCTTTCCGCCTTTGCAGTAACCCTACCCACTACCCTGTTTGCGTTTTTTGACTTGATTCAGTTTCAGTTTCCTTTTCAATTTGCCATCTATTGGGTGATTGCCATCACGATGATGAACCTTGTCCTTAAGCATCTCGCAACTTTCAGGGATCAGGCAAGACGAAAGAGGGAAGAACAACCTGAAACCGAATAAATGCTTCTGAAATCGATTAAACTGAAACCGACAAAAAGGAAGCCGCTGAATATGCGCGGCTTCCTTTATATTTAGTACTGATTTGATCAGACTTCCGACGGAATTGAAGCGTCCTCTTTATCTTCAACAACAACGATTCTTGTACCGTCAGCTGCAATGACGGTAACAGGCGTCTCTTCATTTAACCACTGATTATCAGTCGTTGCACTGTACATACGACCCTCTACCTCAACGGTACCTGTAGGACGAAACGGTGTTTTCGTCAGTCCCTTTTTTCCAATTAAATCACGGTACGAGTCGTTCATGGAATTATAACCTTTATCACTGGTTAATTTGTCTTCAAATAAGATCTTATTCCACATCTGTCTTTTCTTGAAAACCTTCGTAAACAGATATGAAGTCGGTGCCGCAAGAACGAGCGCCATTGCAACCAGCGTGCCATAGATCCAGCCAGGCGCAGGTATTGCGATCGCCGTTACCATAAAGGCAATACCGAAAATACCGACAGAACCGTCCGCTGTCACTTTACCATCAAAAATAATTAACGTCAGGCCAATCAGGTACAGGAGAACGATCCACAGACTCTCTGTTCCGGAAATATGAAACGAAAAGTACATAGCCATAAGCAGGATCCCCAAAACAGCGAACAATCCCCGCATTCTGACCATCAGCTCACCAAATATAAACAAGGTTGCAATGAATACAACGATGAAACCGACCGTCGCAAATTCAAGCATCTCCATCAGTCTTCACCTCTCAGTTTCGATTCTGTCCAGTTTAATTGTAACAGTTATTTGTCTTATGTACATCTACGAAGAACCCGTTAAAAAGGTTTCATGCCTTTAAATCGTCACTCTTCTATGCTGACAAAAACAAGTCTCCATCAGTTTTGCCGGATCAATAACTGACCCCGATATCCATCCGGATACCGGGGTCAGTTACACATTTTCATTAACGGTTCAGAATTGCCCCTGATGAAAACCAGCCTGAAACCGTATCAAGTAAATCATTAAAGAAATTGATGATGGCTCTGATGATGCCCTGCCCCTGTTCGGATCCGATGAAATCACTGATATTTTCCCGGACCGAATCAATTTGCGAACGCACCTGATCCCAGTCGATATTCATTTCCCTCATCCGGTCAAACAAAGAGACAAGTCCCTCAAGGTCTTCATCCGATAAAGAAATACCGAGCTCATCAGCTAATCTTCGAATTAAATCCCTCAGGTCATCCGTCGTTTCAATATCTTCCTCAGCAAGAGCCTCTTTAATCCTGGCCATAAGCTCGGTGGCTTCTTCATTGCCATGCTCCTCGCCGAGCTGAGCTGTTTTGACCAGCTCCTCATTTGCAATTTGCTTCTGATCCTCCGGAATCACGCCATCCATTGTCGACTCATATGCTTTAATCAGTCCTGTCAGAGCACCGGTTCCGGAAACCTCAAAAGGTGCGGTTACATAAATATCTGCATCCTTAACACCGGCAGTGATTAATGCATTTGCGTACATGCCTTCAGATACCCAGTTAATATTGTTTGTCGTCACATCAATACCGGATCCCGATTCCAAGATCGTGATCTTTGATGATGAGAGGGCGTTGCTGCCAATAACAGATGCGCTGATATAGTTACCCAAATACTGGTGTTCCTCTTCGTTACTGACCGTAATGATTGTAACGTTCTCGTCCTCTTCTGATACTTCCATTTCGTTTAAAAGCTCTTCACGTTGCTGCGGTGACAGATCCTCACCCAATGTCACAATAACATCCCCAGGAGCCGCGTCTGCCATTGTGGCAAGTGGAAATAATAATAAAAGACTCAACACAGCAATCATCATAACAGCTATTTTTTTCTTAATCATTTGCTTTCACCTCATCCATTTAATAGGCGGCACATCATGGATATGCCCCATCATAACTTTAAGACGTTTAACGGTTGGAAAAAGTTGCACACCAGAGAAAAATAAATCAAAAACGAATATTCTTGCTACTCTCACAAGGCCTTGATACAATGATACCTGTAATAATCTGATAAGAAAAGCTGTTTTTCAGCTAAAGGAGCGATTTAAGTGAGTGAAGTCACGCACCGTAAACATACAAGACCCGTCAAAGTGGGTCCTCTTCAGATTGGTGGAAATGATGAGGTGGTCATCCAAAGCATGACCATGTCCAAGACGCATGACGTCGATGCGGTTGTTGCAGAAATCCTGAGACTCGAAGAAGCCGGTTGCCAAATCGTCCGTGTTGCGTGCCCGGAAATGAAAGATGCAGAAGCTATTCCTGAGATCAAAAAACGCATCAATATTCCCCTTGTTGCAGACATTCACTTTGACTATAAACTTGCACTGAAAGCGATTGAAGGCGGGATCGACAAGATCAGAATCAACCCCGGTAATATCGGAAGACGCGAAAAAGTGGAAGCTGTTGTAAATGCAGCCAAAGAAAAAGGGATTCCGATCCGAATTGGTGTCAACGCCGGTTCTTTGGAGAAAAAAATCCTTGATAAATATGGCTACCCGACTGCTGACGGTATGGTGGAAAGCGCTCTGCATCACATCAAAATATTAGAGGAACTTGATTTCCACGACATCATCGTGTCCATGAAGGCATCAGACGTTCATTTAGCCGTCGAAGCATACGAGAAAGCAGCAAAGGCATTCGATTATCCTCTGCATCTAGGCATTACAGAATCAGGTACCCTGTTTACCGGAACCATTAAAAGTTCTGCCGGTCTGGGTATTCTCTTAAATCAGGGAATCGGTAATACTGTCCGTATCTCCCTAAGTGCAGATCCTGTTGAAGAGGTCAAAGTAGCAAAAGAGCTTCTGAAAGCATTCGGTCTTGCCGCCAATGCCGCGACCCTGATTTCCTGCCCGACTTGCGGACGAATCGAAATTGATCTCATCAGCATCGCCAATGAAGTCGAGGAATACATTCAGACCGTCAATGCACCGATTAAAGTATCCGTCCTCGGATGCGCGGTAAATGGACCAGGTGAAGCGAAAGAAGCCGATATTGGTATAGCTGGGGCCCGTGGTGAAGGACTCTTGTTCCGAAAAGGGAAAACGATTCGTAAAGTGCCTGAAGAATCCATGGTTGAAGAATTAAAAAAAGAAATAGATGCCCTTGCAAAAGAACATGAAGAAAAAATGAAACTCGAACAATCCTGATCCAACCTGCTCCGCCAAGTGGATCACCATATCATACAGTTCGCTTTAAAAGCAGATATCTTATCTGCTTTTTTCTTCTGCCTGTATGGACAAATCCGCTCAATATGAGACAATAGATAAAAAGAAGTTGTAAAACTAAAGAGGTGTTTTTTCACTATGAAGCAAATCCGATTTGGCATTGACATCGACGGGACCGTCACGGATCCATCCTCCTTCATTCCGTATTTAAACCAGGCATTCAAACAAAATCTGACTCTTCAGGACATTAAAGACTACGACCTTTCCATTGCTCTTGGCATTACCGAAAAGGAATTTTGGGCATGGATGACGGATCATGAACCCAAAATGTACAAACATTCTTTTCCTGCTGCAGATGCCCGTGATATTTTATCTGCATGGTCCGATCAGTATGAACTCTTTTACATCAGTGCCCGACCAAAACATGTCACTGAATTGACCTATGATTGGTTCAAAGAATATCAAATCCCTTACGATCATATTGAACTGTTGGGTCAGCACAATAAACTCCGTGCAGTTTCTGAACATCAGATTGATGCATTCTTCGAGGACAAACATGATAATGCTGTCAACATTGCAGAAGAGCATCAGATCCCGGTTATTCTTATGGACACTCCTTACAATCGCTTACCGGTTCCAAAGCATGTTCACAGAGCCTATTCATGGAGCGAAGCAAATCGTATCATCAATCGGCTCTTCCAGCCTGTTTATTCAGGGTGACAGATGACAGCAATATAAAAAAGGCTTTTTCACAGGACCGCCATCCTGTTGAAAAAGCCTTTTTTCACATTATCCGATCGACGGATGATCACATTCCGGGCAATAACCATATACTTCAAATTTGTGCCCTGTTACCGTAAAACCGGAAGAAGTCAATCCATCGACATTCATCGGACAATGATGAATATGCTCCGTTTTACCGCACTCAAGGCAAATCAGATGGTGGTGATGTTCATCCACCGAGCATGCAATTCTGAAACGTTTTTCCCCTTCGAGTTCCGTTTCCTCAAGAAGCGACGTCTCTTCAAATAATGCAAGGTTTCTGTATATCGTGTCAAAACTCAGACCGTCATGCTTATCTTTCAAATGCTCAAGTATGTCCTTGGCAGTGACGTAGCGCCCCTCCTGAATCAGAAAAGTGAGAATATCAAATCTCTTCTCCGTATACTTATATCCTTGTTCTTTTAACAGATCCATGGCTTCATGAATGTTCATTTGGTTGCGCCCCTTTCCTGCATACTGAAAACCAGCTGCCTGCTTCTCAGTTTAGCATACATTATCATCACGGCTAAAATAACAATCCCTGAGGTCACAATCATGCCCCCGGTGGCGATGTTCAGATAATACGAGGACAGCATCCCCGAAACAATTGCGAGTTCCCCAAAAAAGATACCGAACAGAATAACTTGCCGAAAGCTCTTGGACACTTGAAGTGCGGCAGCTACAGGCAGGGTAATCATCGCCCCGACAAGCAAAATCCCCACAATATTGACTGAAATACTGATGACAGCCGCGATCAGTGCAGCAAATACCAGATTCAGCCCTTTCACGCGCAATCCGGAAGTATGAGCAAATTCAGCATCAAAGGAAACCGAAAGAAATTCCTTATAAAGAAACACCAGCAATATCAAACTGATTGTCCCTGCAATCAATATAAAATATAAATCCGATAAGGAGACTGTCAGGATACTTCCAAACAGAAAATTAAACCATTCCGAACTTGACATCCCGGAGGCACTGATCAATATCGCACTCAGTCCAAGTCCTGCCGAAAGAATGATCGGAATCGCCAACTCCTGAAAATACTGATAGACTGTACGTAATTTTTCCACAATCAATGCACCTGCAACGGCAAATAGAAAGCCGGAAATCAGCGGATTGATCGACCACGGCAAATCAAGTGCCGAGCCTGCCACCACACCGACGGCAATCCCCGCAAGTGTGATCTGAGACAGACCCTCTGAAATAATGGTCATTCTTCTGACAAGGAGAAAGGCACCCATTAGAGGAGCAAGCAGCCCAATGACAAGTCCTGCAAGAATCCCCCTGTCGAGAAATGTTAATGATTCAAACCATTCCACGATCTCATCCCCACTTCCTTTTGAGTCCTGTAATCATAATAATTAAAATCAAAATAAACAGATTCGTCATTACGATGGTTCCACCCGGTGCCCAATCAAGATGAAACGCACTGACCATACCTGTAAGTACCGACACCTCACCAATCAAGATGGAATAAAACAGCATGCCTTTAAAAGACTTGGCTATTCTCATTGCAGCGGCCACGGGTAAAGTCATCAAAGCTGAGACAAGTAAAATGCCGACGATCTGCATCGATACACCAATGACTACAGCCACAACAATCATAAATGAAAGATCCATAAACCGTTTCGGGATCCCGGAGGTCACTGCCTGTTCTTCATCAAAGCTGAGAAACAATAGCTCCTTATAAAAAAGACCGATAAACAGGATGACTCCCCCGAGTAAAACGAGCATCATATAGAAATCCTGTCTGCTGACTGCAGCTACACTGCCAAACAGATAATTTAACAGGTCATTATTGAATCCGTCAGCAAGAGAAATAAAGACAACACCTATCCCGATCCCTGACGAGAGAATAATCGGAATGGCAAGTTCCTTATAGTGCCTGAAAACAAGCCCCAGCCTGCTGACGGCAAGAGAACCGGTCACTGAAAACAGCATCCCCATATACACAGGATTGAGCGTTGCAAAAAAAGGAAAGGAACGCCCCAGCAATAGACTGAATGCAATCCCTGTCAATGTGATGTGCGACAGGGCATCCGCCATCAGCGACAGACGTCGGACAACGAGAAACACACCGACTGCAGGGGTCAGTATGCCCACCATCATAGCCGTGTAGAGAGAGTACTTTAAAAAATCGAATTGAAAAAATACGTCGATCATGCCGTCACCTTCTCACATCATCATGATCATGATAATGATCGTGGTGATGATGATCATGATTATGGTCTATGGTTCTGACATCGTGCCCATACATTTTTGACATCGTTTCGTCTTTGTTTTCTTCAAAATCTTCAGTAAACCCGTGAAAGTGAATGCATTTATTCAAACACGCCACATGACTCACGTGTTCAGTCATAGCACCGACATCATGTGTAACAAGAAGCAGCGTAATCCCCCGTCTGTGATTCAATTCCTTCAGCATGTTATAGAAATTGGAGACTGACTCCGCATCGACACCAACGGTCGGTTCGTCGAGAATCAGTAAATCCGGATCACTGACCAGCGCTCTTGCAATAAACACACGCTGCTGTTGACCTCCGGAGAGTTCACCGATATTCGATTTCACATATTCACGCATGTTTACCTGATCGAGTGCTGCATATACTTTTTGTTTGTCTTGCTTCTTCATAAACCTAAACATGCCAATCTTACCAAAAAGCCCCATCGAAACCACTTCGAAAACGGTCGCCGGAAATCCTGAATTAAAACTGTTCGCTTTTTGCGATACAAAGCCAATTCTGCTCCAGTCGTGGAACTTGTCCATCTGCTTCCCAAATAACCTGACTGATCCGGCGTGGGGTTTTAAAAGTCCCAATATCAGCTTGATCAGCGTAGACTTCCCTGATCCGTTCGGACCAACAAGACCTAAAAATGCCCCCTCAGGGATCGCCAGATCAATTCCCTCGAGCACTGATCGACGCTCATACCCAAACGAAACCCCCGATACTTCAACTGCATATTTTTCTGTTTTATGATGATCTGTCATATTCGGCCCCTCACATTCGAAATAAGAATGATTACGATTTACTCTAACTGCGAGTATACCTCATCGGGGACTCTTTTGTAAATCATCGGGTCCGGCACTCGCATCAGATCCTTATTCAGCGTATACTGAAAGTAATCAAAATTCTGAGAGGTGACAGTCATTGGACAAGCAATGCTTTGGCATTATAGATATGGGTTCAAACTCCATCCGATTCGTGGTCTACGAGGTAAATGAAGACGCCTGTTTTAAAGAAATCCAAAACCTGAAAGTTGCCGCCAGGCTCAGCAGCTACATCGATGCAGACGGCTCAATGACCGAGGAGGGCATTGTGCTGATCATCGACACGATGAAGCAATTCGAAAAAGCGGCTGATGTACATACGTTAACGGATACGAGAGCCGTTGCGACTGCAGCTGTCCGTAACGCAGTCAACCAGGAAGAAATCGTTCGTCGTATCAATCAGAACAGCCGCTATACAGTCGAGGTTCTCAGTGATTATCAGGAAGCATACTACGGCTACCTTGCCGTCACCAATTCCACAATGCTCACCGAGGGCATTACGATCGACATCGGGGGAGGCAGTACGGAGGTTACGTATTTTAAAGACCGTGAGCTCAAACAATATCACAGTTTTCCATTTGGAGCGATCACTCTGAAAAAGCAGTTTGTAGAAGGCGATACACCAACGGAAAAAGAAATGAAGGCCATCCAGTCGTTTATCGTGCATTCTTACGATTCCCTTTCCTGGCTTCAAGAACATCAAGTCCCTGTCATCGGCATAGGCGGTACCGCAAGAAACCTTGCCCTTGTTCACCAGGAGACCACCGGTTATCCTCTCGCCGGTCTTCATGAATACAAAATGACCTACCGTGACGTCAAAGGAGTCCGGGAAGATTTGTGGGACATGAGTAATAAAAAGAGAGAAAAACAAGACGGCCTCTCCAAAGACCGTGCAGATATTATTGTACCTGCGATTGTTGCCATCGAAGAACTGATGGCGTACGCAGGAAAAGTTGATTACATTGTCAGCTATCGCGGACTCCGCGACGGCATCTTTTATGAGTATTTACTTGACAACATTGCAGTAACCCATTTTCCAAATGTGATTGAAGAAAGCTTTTACGCTCTTCGCAATCAGTTCCATCTCGATGAGAAACATCACAGAGATCTGTCTGTCCTGGCAACATACCTGATTCAGGAACTGGTGAAGGAAGGCCTGATCAAAGAACTCGATGATCACGAACGAAAGCTTCTTCGCTGGGCTGCTTCCGTCTATTATATCGGTGAACAAATCCACCCTGAGGCAAAGGCACAACACAGCTTCTATCTGCTTACGAATCAGGCAATTGACGGCCTTGGTCACGCTGACAGAATGGCTGTCGCATTTATTGCATCCTTCAAATCAAAATCAACCCTGAAACAGTTTGCCTCACCTTACAGGGAATGGATCAGTAAAGATGATCTTAAGAAATATGAGCTGATGGGCAGCATCCTGAAACTCTGTTATGCATTGACCATCTCAAAACAGTCGCTCGTGACCAAAATTGAACTTGATGCCATCGATCAAAATCAATTAAGGCTCCTTGCCATGACAACAGATACTGCATTTTTTGAAGAATTCCAGGCGAACAAATACAAAAAACACTTGGAAAAAGCCTTGGATATTCAACTGATTGTCGAAATGAAGCCGGAAGGGGGCAGTGAGTTTGAATAAACAGCATCTCGATCGCTATGATTACTACATTAACCGTGAACTCAGCTGGCTCCGTTTTAATGAACGTGTCCTGCAGGAAGCCGAGGACACATCTAACCCGCTTCTCGAACGATTGAAATTCATGGCTATTTTTTCATCAAATCTGGACGAGTTTTTCATGGTCCGGGTTGCCGGTTTGAAAGATCAGGTCAAAGCAGGATTTAATAAGCCGGATAACAAGTCCGGCTTTACACCAAAACAACAATTGAAGAAAATTTCTTCTTTGTCCCATCAACTCGTCGACCAGCAATACAGACATTACTCAGAAGTACTTATCGGACAGCTGGAGAAAGAGAATATTCACTTTCTGCCAATCAGCAAGTGGAAGAAATCAGAAATTAAACATCTTGAGCAGTATTTTCACCATTATATCCTCCCTGTTCTGACACCAATGGCCATCGATGCATACAGACCTTTTCCCATGCTGTCAAATAAAAGTCTGAACCTCGCTGTTGTGCTCGAGGGAAAACACGATGAAGGAGCTGAGAAATTAGCCATCGTACAGGTCCCGTCCCTTTTAACAAGAGCTGTTCCGATTAAACGGGAAGGTATTGAGGCATTTGCCCTTCTTGAAGATATCATCACGTATTTTATCGGCAGTCTCTTCAGCGGCAATAAGGTGCTTAGCGTTTCCCCATTCCGAATTACGAGAAATGCTGACCTTACGATCCACGAGGAAGGAGCAAGGGATTTACTGCGAGAAATTGAAAAAGAATTAAAAAAGCGAAAGTGGGGGGCAGCAGTCCGGCTTGAAATTATCTCTCACGCGATGGAGCGAAAGGTTCTGTCTTTTCTGTCTTCTGTGCTTGAAATCGAGGAAGGGGATATTTTTGAATCTGAAGGTCCTTTGGATTTCACCTTTCTGTTTGGCCTGTACAATCAGCTAAAAGATCACCATGAGCACCTAATTGATGAATCCTTTGTACCACAGCCGTCTGAAGAAATTATGGAACATGAATCGCTCTTCGATGCCATCATGGAACGGGACATCTTTTTCCACCACCCTTATCATTCCTTCCAGCCCATCGTTGATTTAATTGCATACGCCTCACAGGATCCCGATGTCCTCGCCATCAAGCAGACGTTATACCGGGTAAGCGGTGACTCTCCGATTATCGCTGCCCTTGTCCAGGCAGCGGAGAACGGCAAACAGGTGACCGTACTCGTAGAACTGAAGGCGCGTTTTGATGAAGAAAAAAATATTCAGTGGGCCAAGAAACTTGAAAAAGCAGGTGTTCATGTCATCTATGGCATCACCGGACTGAAAACCCACAGTAAAATAACGCTGATTATCCGTCACCAGGAAAATGGCATCCAGCGCTATGTGCACCTCGGAACGGGTAATTACAATGATTCCACTGCAAAGCTCTATACCGATATGGGCATTCTAACCGCTAAATCATCTTTTGGTGAAGATGCGACAAACTTCTTTAACCACCTGAGCGGTTTCAGCGAAAAACCAAAATGGTACAAAATCTCCACCTCCCCTTTTGAAATGCGCGAAACTTTCATGACATTGATCGATAAAGAAATTGCCGTCCATAACGAACGCGGTAACGGACGGATTATCGCTAAAATGAATTCACTCACCGATAAACCGATCATTATGAAACTGTACGAAGCAAGCATGCAGGGTGTACGCATCGATCTGATCGTGAGAGGTATCTGCTGCCTTCGTCCTGGCTTGAAAGGAATTAGCGAGCATATTACGGTGAGAAGCATTATTGACAGGTTTCTTGAGCATTCCCGCATCTTCTATTTTCATCATGACGGTGACGAGCGGATCTTCCTGTCCTCGGCAGACTGGATGACAAGAAATATGGAGAAACGCATCGAAATCCTTTTCCCGGTTTCTGAGCCTGCAATTAAACAAAAAGTGAAACAAGTACTTGATTACGGATTGCAAGATAATGTCAAGGCGAGAATACAGATGGCTGACGGTACATATACGTATGTATCAAGACGCAAAAAAAGAAAAACCATTCAGAAGTCAGGAAGCACTTTACCGGGAAGCCGCCCAATTCGAAGAAAATGACTGATGATCCCCTGAATAATCAATGAGTCAATAAAGAAAGCCGGACCTCTTGGGGTCCGGCTTTCTTATCGATCAGAATCGATTCTATCGCGTTTGGTCATAAGTCACCAGGTTACCGGTTTGATCTGCGTTTTCCTGAATTTCAACTGCATACCAGCTTTTTGCATGGCCGTTTTGGCTTACGTACGTTTCCATGCCATAAATGCCCCGATGATATGCCGTTAGCGCATGATTCCAATCCTTGTAACGGTCATAGAGAAAATCAAGATACTCCACTGAAAGAAACATGGAATAATACGGATTAAACAATTGCTCTTCATCATACTCGATACCGGCCATTTCTGCGATCCACGGTGCCGTGTTCGTCATGAACTGGGCAATACCGTAGGCGCGTCCATAACTGGTTTTTGGTCCTACCATTTCCGGGTCAAACTGATCTCCTGTTTCAACTCGCAACAGTTCATAAACCAAAAACGGGTCGATATCCCTGTGGAGTGCTTCAGAAGCAAGGAACAAGCCCCACTCTTTCTGAAATGCACCTTCTGAATCCTCATACATAGCCTCTGCCACCTCATCAGCAGCCCGCCAATCCGTCAGTGTAACACTGCTTTTATAGTCCGGAAGTGTATCTCTCGCTTCAACAATGTCTTCAAAAGACTGATTAATCATATCTCGGTTGATCGTATTTTTTTCTAATTCAGCAATCTTCACATCAGATGTGTCACCCTGTGAGGAAAGCCCCATTAAAAGCGCTGTAACGGCTGCTACTGATGAAAAAATAAGCCACAGTTTGTTTATTTTCACGTTCGTTCCCTCCTTATACCTGCACACAAAGAGTGTACAAGGAAGGATGATAACCCATATCACGAAAAAAAGCAAGGGCAGCGTTCAGATAATCGTATTAAAAACCTTCAAAAATCACATCGGTTCTTTTACGAAACGTTCGCCGATTCGGGCTTTATATCCTGAATCCATCGTATGACAAGCCCCCGTTTCGGAGCAAATAAAAAGGCCAGCAAAAACAGAAACGACGAGGCTAATACAATGGATGCACCGGATGACACATCATAAATAACGGAAAAATAAAGCCCACTCACTGCGGCAATAACTCCAAACACAGACGACAATGCAATCATCAGTGAAAACCGGTCCGTTAATAAATAGGCTGTTGATGCAGGAGTAATCAGCATCGCAACCACCAGAATAATACCTACCGTCTGCAGAGATGCAACCGTCACCAATGAGAGAAGCAGCATCAGTAAATAGTGAATGCCTTTTACAGGAAGTCCGGCGGCTTTTGCCATTACCGGATCAAACGTTGTCAACAACAGCGGTCTGTAAAAGAGCAAAATCAACACCAGCACAAAGATCCCGATCCCAAGACTGATCCACACATCCTGCCGCGATACGGCGAGCACATTACCAAACAAAATATGCCAAAGGTCGACACCTGTCCCGGACATGCCTGTAATCATGACAATTCCCAGAGCGAACATGGCTGTAAACATGATACCGATGGAAGAATCTTCTTTAATTCGGCTGTTTTGCGAGATAAACCCGATTAAGAGTGCCGTCAGAACCCCGGTGAAAACAGCACCAACAAAAAAACTGGCCCCGAGCATATAGGCAACAACCACACCTGGGAGAACGGCGTGGGAGATCGCATCTCCCATCAGTGCCATCCCCCTCATGATAATAAACGAGCCAATCATGCCACAAATGATACCGACCAGAATGGCAGCCACCATTGCATGCTGTAAATACGGATAATGAATCAGCTGATCGATAAAGAACAGGATTTGGTTCATGACGGGCTCACCACCATGAAGGATTCATTGCCGTTACCCGGAAGGACGGCAGCCTGGCCGCCATAGGCTTTCTTGAGAAGTTCAGGGGTATAGACATCCTTTACAGGCCCCGAACGGATCAGTTGACGGTTTAGCAAAATGAGCTGATCAAAGTACTGCTCCACCTTGCTTAAATCATGATGGATCACAAACAGTGTTTTCCCGTCACTTTTCAGCTGCCTAAGAATAGACATAATGATCTCCTCAGACTGCATATCAATGCCGACAAACGGTTCATCCAGAAAAAAGATATCCGCTTTTTGCGCGAGGGCCCTTGCAAGAAAGACTCGTTGCTGCTGACCGCCTGACAGCTCACCAATCTGGCGATCTGAAAATGACGCCATCCCTGTTTTCATGAGAGCCTCTTGCGCGATATTCCGATCTTCTTTACTGACTTTTCCATACCATGGGATGTGCATATATCTTCCCATCAGAACTACGTCCCTGACGAGCACGGGAAAATCCCAATCGATTGATGACCGCTGCGGTACATAAGCAACTTCTTTACGGATCTGTTGAATCGACTGCCCGAAAAAAGAAACCTGTCCTTTGTATTTTTCAAGGCCAAGCATGGCTTTCATCAATGTTGATTTCCCTGCACCGTTAGGACCGATCACGCCGATAATCTGCCCACCCGGCATGGAGAACGTTACATCTTCAATGGCCTTATTGCGATGGTAATGCACAGTCATATGATTGACATCGATGACTGAATCATTCATCGTAATCACCCCTTACAATTGCACTTGTTTATAAAAGTTTCCCTTGTGCAACATTTTACTTTATCTCTATTATACGCCAGGTCTTATTAAATATCAATCGTTCAAAAACCATTCACTTCTGAATACGCATCTGTTTTAAGGATTCGTGAGACTGTATATACTTAAAAACCGGCAATCCTGATAAGGGGAGCCGGTTGAGTCCAACTTATTTTTGAGAAGCTATCTCTTCAAGCGTCGCTTTTAATGCATCATCAAACGTCCGTTTTCTCAACATCGCAATCTCCTCTTTGTATGGAGGGACGCGTTTTTTCTTATCTTCACCGACGTATGGTGTTTCGAGGATTTTCGGAATATCACCGAATGCCTCATGATGGAGAATACGGTCGATCGCTTCAAAACCGATATAACCAAATCCAATATTTTCATGACGGTCTTTGGAAGCTCCGCGTTCATTTTTACTGTCGTTGATGTGGAGCACCTTCAGGCGGTCAAGGCCGACAATGTCATCGAACTCCTTCAATACACCGTCAAGATCGTTTACGATGTCGTACCCGGCATCGTGCACGTGACAGGTATCGAAACAGACTGAGAGCTTTTCGTTATGTGTCACACCGTCGATGATCTTCGCAAGTTCTTCAAAAGAACGGCCGCACTCTGACCCTTTGCCCGCCATCGTTTCAAGGGCAATCTGAACATCGATATCCGGATCGATCACTTCATTCAGCCCTTCAATGATTTTGGCGATTCCCTGATCAGCTCCTGCACCAACATGCGCACCTGGGTGAAGGACAATCTGTTTGGCTCCAAGAGCTTCTGTCCGATCGATTTCACTTTTCAGGAAGTCGTCGCCGAGCTGAAATGTCTCGGGTTTCGTCGTATTCGCAATGTTAATTATATAGGGCGCGTGAACGACAATGTGATCGATGCCGTGCTGATTCATATGCGCACGGCCCGCTTCAATATTTAAATCTTCAATCGCTTTTCGCCGCGTATTTTGCGGTGCGCCCGTATAGATCATAAATGTTGTACTGCCATAGCCCGCAGCCTCTTCACTCGCTGCAAGGAGCATTTTTTTTCCACTCATCGAAACATGAGAACCTAACCACATTGTCATCACACCTTTTGCATTATTTCTTTCTGCTGTTGATTCTGCGATTTCGCTTCATTTCCTTTTCTGCTTTGAATTTCGCTTTCTTTTTGTAACCCGGCTTTACTTTTTTCGGTTTCTTCATGATTGCCTTTGCTTTACCGGTGAGTTCTTCATTTGATGAGACCTGACGTTCGCGCTTTTGAATCGTGACCCAGCGGCCCTTTTTAAATTCCCTATAGGAGAAATGAATACCTTTACCTTCAAGCTTTTCAATTGACGGTTGATCTGATCGGCCGAAAAACGTAATGGCCGTGCCGTCCCAGCCCGCACGCGCAGTACGTCCGACGCGGTGCACATAATATTCAAGTTCTTTTGGAATCTCGAAATTGATGATGTGGCTGACACCTTTAACGTCAATGCCCCTTGCCACAAGATCCGTTGCCACAAGATATTGAATCTCTGCGGTCTGGAGCTTTTTCAGAACTTTTTTACGCTGCCTTGGCTGTATATCACCATGAATACAGTCAACATTGAATCCCTCTGCGAGCATTCGTTTGAACACTTCATCAGCGGATTCTTTCGTATTCGTGAAGATGATCGCAAGAAACGGATTCAAGTCTTTTGCAATTGTCACGAGGATCTCTTTACGGTCTCTGTCCCTGTCCGGAATAAGCCAGTGGGAAATCTCCGAAGGTGCGCTCTGCTTCGGCTGGACCTCCACTTCCTTCGGATGGTTCATGTATTTCTTCAAAAATGGCTTCAGGCTCTCCGGAATGGTCGCTGAAAAAACGAGCAGCTGTAAATTCTCATTCATCATGGAGGCGATCCGGTCCACTTCCTCCAAAAATCCCATATCAAGCATCTGATCCGCTTCATCCACGACAAAAGAAGATACCGTCATCGGGTTTAATGCGGCTTCTTTCATCATATCAAGGATCCGTCCAGGAGTACCAATCACGATATGAGGACGTTGTTTCGCTTTTTCAAGCATCCGTTTGCGGTCTGTTCCACCGACGATCAGCTGGGACGTGACAGTAGTTTCACTGAAAGACGCATACCGTTTACAAACATCATAAAGCTGTGAGGCGAGCTCTCTGGTCGGTGCCGTAATGACAATCTGCGTCTCTTTCTTTTCCGGGTCGAGTCTGGTTAAAAGCGGCAACAAGAAGGCAAGTGTCTTCCCTGTTCCTGTCTGCGAGCGTCCAATGACGTCCTCCCCTTTATTCACTGCCGGAATAATTCTCTCCTGGATCTCAGTCGGCAAATCAATGCCTTCATCTTTCAATGCTTCAATTAAATAATCTGCCAAACGAAAACGTTCAAAATTATGTGCCATATGCTATACCTTCTTTCTTTTCAAGAAAGTGATTTGATAAAGGTCAGTCAGAATCAGAATACGCAACTCCGGAAACAGGGGAATCCTGTTTTCCGTTATTCACATTTGCAGTTGATCATTATCATTGCCTTTCAAGAAACGCTTACTCAAATCATAATTTTATCATGAACAGTCTCTGAATAGCCACCATTAATTATGATGCTGATGCCACCTCATGCTGTAAACGGACTATGCTGAAGCGAGTTCTTTATGTTTGCCCTGCTGAAAATTTCGTGCTGTTTTCAGTCGGTTTCCGCAATTGTTTTCCCGTATAGACTGATTAAGGGGGCATCAGCCTGACTCACTGAGTAAATCAAATTTGACACTACAGGCAACAAATGAAATACTTTCCGAACTTGAACACTTTATGATTGACGGTGTCACCCAATCGTAGTAAAATTTATTATTTTATCTGGATTTATGTTATAATGATAATAATCTAGATTCAGTGGAGGGATATTTATGTTTTCAATTGGAGACTGTGTTGTCTACCCCTATCACGGGGCCGGACGTGTTGAAAAGATCGAAGAGAAAGAAATACTCGGAAATAAATTGCTCTATTTTGTCGTCTATTTCCCGCTGAATCAAGTAACGCTCATGCTGCCTGAAAATAAAATCGGAGAGTCCGGACTGAGACCGGTCATTACAAAAAAAGAGCTCGATGATGTCGTGGAGTCTTTATGCGAAGAAGTCGAAGCGAGAGAGACGGCTGCTACCGCAAAGCCTTATTCCCGTGAAAATGAAGCGTTACTGAAAACCGGCTCGATCTATGATGCAGCAAGAGTCATCTCCTTGTTAAATGCAAAAAAGTCAGAGCGGGCAAACGGCCTTCACATCGAAGATCGCAAAAACCTTGAACGCGCTACACAATTTCTTGTGAGTGAAGTCAAAAATATTAACGGTTTTTCGGAAGAAGATGCTAAGCTGTTTATCAAAAACAACATTCCTGTCACATAAGTACACGGACCTTTCACGTTTTGTGAAAGGTTTTTTGCTTGAGATTATGCTTATTAACATCGACACTGGTATGCTCATCTCCCTGGGTCCTTTGACCAGGACGTATCCGACCAGTAATCAGACACAGCTCTGTTTACTCAACGGGTTTGGATTGTCAAGAATGTCACGGGGATTTATAATGTAAGAACAGTGGATATGATCCACGCAAAAGAGGAGGATGGTTTGATTATGAATGTTATTAAAATATCTCCAAGGGGATATTGTTACGGAGTGGTGGATGCCATGGTTATCGCCCGCAAAACTGCGGAAAACCCTGCATACCCGCGACCGATTTATATATTGGGCATGATTGTCCATAATGCTCATGTCACGGAAGCGTTTGAAGAAGACGGTATCATTACGCTTGATGGTCCAAACCGGCTCGATATTCTTGACCAGGTCGATCAGGGTACCATCATTTATACAGCACATGGCGTCTCCCCGGAAGTCAGACGCAAAGCAAAAGAAAAAGGATTGACAACCGTTGATGCCACATGCCCTGACGTCACGAGAACACATGATTTAATCAGGGAAAGAAAAGCCTTAGGGTATGAGGTTATTTACGTAGGGAAAAAAGGTCACCCTGAACCAGAAGGGGCCGCAGGCGTAGCCCCGGAGATTGTTCATGTCGTGGAGAAGGTCGAAGACGTCCATAACCTGAATATTGCATCAGAAAAGATCGTGATCACCAATCAGACAACGATGAGCCAATGGGATGTATCTGATATCATGAAAGCGGCAAAAGAGAAGTATCCGCACGCTGAAATTCATAATGAAATCTGTCTGGCCACCCAGACAAGACAAGAAGCGGTCGCAGAACAGGCCGGAGATGCAGATTTACTGATCGTAGTCGGAGACCCGAAAAGCAACAATTCAAACCGTCTTGCTCAGGTTTCCATAGAAGTTGCCGGCACCGACTCACATCGGATCAGCAGACTGAGTGAGCTGAATACCGAGTGGCTGAAAGGCATAAAGACTGTAGCTGTTACGTCCGGAGCCAGTACACCAACGCCGATCACAAAAGAAATTATCCGTTTTCTTGAGCAGTTTGACGAAAACGATCCACATACGTGGGATACAACCGATACCGTCAAACTTTCCAAAATACTGCCGAAAATGAAAAGTGCCCACGTACCGAAGCGCGCCGAACAGGAAATTTGACGATCATCACAGAAACACAGTGATTTTATTATTCGCGCAACCAACTGATTGACCTGATAGAAAACCACCCTGCCAGTTGATTTGATTGGCGAGGGTGGTTATTTGTTTACCTGAAGCGAAATGGATCTGTATGACTATCAGAAACAATGATGTCTGATTCATACCCGTTTGATGTAAGGAACTCTCTTAAACGGTCAGCAGTGGCACGCTTCATGATTTTTTCCACATTATGACCCGGATCGACCATCATTAAGCCTTCCATCATTGCATCATGGGCAACATGATAATACAAATCTCCTGTGACGTAGACATCTGCACCTTTATGAAGAGCAGTCATTGTATATTTATTGCCGTCACCGCCCAGCACCGCTACTTTTTTCACTTCACGTGAACCATCACCGACAACCCGGACAAATGGGACTTCAAACGCCGCCTTTACATGATCTGCAAAAGCGTCGAGCGTCATACCATCTTTAAGGTAGCCAATACGTCCAAGTCCAAAGACTTCTCCCTGATTTGCCAGCGGGTACACATCGTATGCCGGTTCTTCATATGGATGTGCATCAAGCATGGCCCGGATGACCTTTTTTTGAATCGATCCCGGTATAATTGTTTCAATCTTCAGCTCCTCGACAAATTCAGGCTCTCCCTGTTTTCCTATATATGGATCAGTACCGTCGCCAGGGATGAATGAACCTGTTCCTGGTGACTGAAACGAGCAATGACTGTAATCACCGATATGACCGGCACCTGCATCCCCCATCGCCTGCCTGACCCTGTCAGCATCATCTTTCGATACAAAAATCGTCAGCTTATACAACTGATCTTCACCCGTCTTTGCCAATACCTCGGTATCAGTCAAACCAAGAGCGTCGGCCATCAGATCATTCACGCCTCCGTCCGTTACGTCGAGATTCGTATGCGCAACATAAAGAGAAATGTCATGCTTGATCAGCTTTTCAACGGTTCTGCCATAGGAAACATCAGTCCGAATTGTTTTTAACGGCTTAAAAATCAAAGGATGGTGAGCAATGATAAAATCAATTTCCTGACTGATGGCTTCATCAACCACCTGCTCATTGACATCAAGTGTAACCATGACCTTGTTGACGCTCTTATTGAGCGTTCCTATCTGCAGTCCGATTTTGTCTCCTTCTACAGCGAGAGATTTCGGCGAATAGGATTCAAATTCCTGGATAAGGGTTTGCGCGTGCACACGCTTAGCCATCAATGGATTCCTCCTTCAACCACAATAATTTTTCATTCACTTCATTCAGTCTTTTTTTCACTTGATCCTGATCATTTGCGTTTAAGAGCTGTTCTTTGATACGGTTCAATTCTTTGTATTCCCATTCCCACTTTTTTTGAAAAGCGGAATTCGGTTTTCGGATTAAATGCGGTCCGAGCCAAAGCTCTTTCATGCGTGTATCCTGATCCACATGATAAGCATTTGTTCCCGTTCCCTTTTCTGCAATAAGAATTTCATAGATATGACCATCCTCTTCAAGAATGACCTCATCAATCAAATCCCATTCTTCCTTCATCAGCCAGGTGCGGATTCTGTCAGCGGCAATATTCGGCTGTAAAATCAAACGCTTAACGTGAGCAAGTGAATCTTTCCCCTCATCAAGAATAGACCTGATCAGAGGACCACCCATTCCTGCAACGACAACCGTATCGATCTCCGGCTCATCGACAATCACTTCAAGACCGCTGCCTTTTTTGGCACGAATGATCGAAGAGTACCCCGCTTTTCTGATATTTTCTTCAGCTGACTTGAGCGGTCCGTCATTAATTTCACCGGCCACACCATACCGAATCTGTTTTCGGTCTGCGAGATAAACCGGTAAATAAGCATGATCTGAACCGATATCTGCCAGTGCTGCTCCTTCAGGAACATAGTAAGCCACGGTCTCGAGCCTGGCTGATAGCTGTTGATGATTCATCATCTTTCCCCCATTCATTGTCATGTCTGTACTGACAGATTTCACAAGCTGTTTTGATATGTATGTATGTTTAGAAGGCCATGATTTATGATTCACGTGAACCGGGCCGACTGTAAAAAAGAAAGAAGGATACCGGATCCCTCTTTCCTGTTGAAACGTATTTACCAATGGTCTTACTGCTCAAGGATATAGAGAGTGACTGCTTCAGCCTCTTCCCCTGAAACAAGTCCTGCCGGCATTGTGCCAGGTCCTTCTTCAATGGCAGTCAGGATCTCTTCTTCCGAATAAACACCGCCCGCAAGTCCAGGTCCTACGCCGCCATCAAGGTTTTCCCCGTGACAGGATGCACATTGACCGATATACACGTGTTCTCCCAGTTCAATCGGATCATCGAATTCCTGTTCAGCCTCATTATTCTCATTATTATCATCTCCGGCGGTTTCAGGCCCCACATTCAAACCGACGAAAGAGAGAATGATAATCATAAGAACCCCCAAAACAGCTGTTGCAGCAAAAGGATATAACGGTTTTCCTCTCATCTGTATGTACCTCCTTTTCGTTTATACGATCTACATGGTGACAAACCCATTAATGCTGCGTCACACACTATCATTGTATATGAAAATAGCGTTTAAGCAAAGAAAAATCTATTTCAAAATGCGTTCAGCGGCGCTCTTCATCGCTCTCGGATCATCTGTGATAATTCCCGATACCCCGAGCTTATCACACAACAGCAGTTGCCCCGGCTTACGCACATGGTAGGCTCTGACCGGCACGCCTTTATTGCTCCATCGCCTGAAAAATCTTGAATTCTGGATATTGTAGCGGATATGAATACCGTCAGCAGACATTTTTTCAGCATATTTAACCGCTCTGAAAATTGGTGTTTTTGTCAGTAATGCGGTTTCAAGATGAGGATTAAGGGACTTAATCTGCTCTAAATACCCGTGTTGAAAACTCGATATGACGGCCCTGTCAATCATCTCAAAGTGTTCGAGATCCTTCACCGTTTCCCTGATTAAGAGATCCGCATTGGATTTTTGGAGTTTCAGTTCGATATGAAGAGTAAACGAATAGTCCGAAGCCCAAAGTAAAAACTCCTTGAATGAAGGGATGGTCTCTCCTCTGAATGAATCATGAAATCGCTGTCCTGCATCAAACTGTTTCAATTCATTTAATGTAAATGATGAAACTGAGCCCCGCCCATTCGTTGTCCGATCAATCGTCGGGTCATGAATGATCACCGGGACCAGGTCTTTCGTCAGCTGTAAATCAAACTCGATACCATCCACATCATATCCTGCCGCTGAATAAAAAGCGGCCATGGTATTTTCAGGAGCATATCGTTTATTTCCTCTGTGCGCAATAATTTTCATTCCAAATCAACCTCACTGTCTATTCCGGCTCTTCTATATTCTTTCCACAATCAGAAAACCGATAAACAGCACAACACCGGAAATACCGGAAATCCATAAATACGGCAGTTTAAGGCGCCATCCTCCTGCAATCCAAAGCGTACAAAGAACAACGATCGAACCCCCGAGGATCGCCCTCGAATTATCAAAAAAGAGGTCTACACCTACAACTGTAAGAATAAAAGACATAAAAGCTGCGAGGATAATATAAACATGCGTATACATCCGGTCTCGGCTCTGATAATAAAAGGCTGCGAACGCACTGATTACCATCACAAATGCAAGAATTCCAATTTGAAAGCCGGGCGGAATCTGTGTGAAATATAAAAATAAAATTAACAAGAAAAGTAAAAGAATAATCGCTCCTATGGTGGCAACCATTTTTTTGAACGCAGGCATCAGAGCGCGCTCGATGGGTTCATCAGGCGCATTTCCTTCTGTATAAAGACTCATTAAAAAATCACAGTACGTTTCGGGAAGAAGCTTACTGTCACGCCATTTCTGGATTTCATTCACGATTATTTTTTGCCGTTCATTCATCCAATCACCTGCCTCCTATTGAATGACATCCTGTACCATATCATCCAGTATAGCATATCTTGTCAGAGCTAGGTGTGCACGGTTCAGCAAATGATAAAATGATATCATTGAACAAAAGCACAAAAAAGACTCCCCGTTTTTCACAACAGGAAGTCTTTGCTTATTAATCCAAAAAGTCTTTCAAACGCTTGCTTCTGCTCGGGTGCCGAAGCTTTCGTAACGCTTTTGCTTCGATTTGACGAATCCGTTCTCTCGTCACACCGAACACCTTTCCAACTTCCTCAAGAGTTCTAGTCCGACCATCATCCAGTCCAAAGCGGAGCCTGAGCACATTTTCTTCACGGTCTGTCAGTGTATCGAGAACATCTTCGAGCTGTTCTTTCAACAGCTCATAGGCAGCAGCATCGGAGGGAGCCAATGCTTCCTGGTCTTCAATGAAATCACCAAGATGAGAGTCATCCTCTTCACCGATTGGGGTCTCGAGTGAAACAGGTTCCTGTGCAATTTTAAGAATTTCTCTGACCTTATCCGGGGTCAGTTCCATTTCCTTTGACACTTCTTCAGGTGTCGGTTCCCTTCCGAGATCCTGCAAGAGCTGACGTTGAACACGAATCAGCTTGTTAATGGTTTCCACCATGTGAACAGGAATCCGGATCGTTCTCGCCTGATCGGCAATCGCCCGTGTGATAGCCTGACGGATCCACCATGTGGCGTACGTACTGAACTTAAACCCTTTATTGTAATCAAACTTTTCAACGGCTTTAATCAGTCCCATATTGCCTTCCTGAATCAGATCCAGGAAAAGCATACCCCTGCCGACGTAGCGTTTTGCGATACTGACAACAAGACGGAGGTTAGCTTCTGCAAGCCGCCGCTTAGCTTCTTCATCATCTTCTTCAATCCGTTTGGCAAGTTCCACTTCTTCTTTTGCAGAAAGGAGAGGAACACGGCCAATCTCTTTTAAATACATTCGGACAGGATCGTTAATTTTGATACCAGGAGGCACACTGAGGTCATTCAGGTCAAATGCTTCTTCTTTCTCGACCTGTTGTAAACTCGGGACCGCTTCCGATTCATTTATGATATCAACACCCTGTTCACCAAGATGTTCAAAAAATTCATCCATCTGATCAGAATCCTGATCGAACGCGCCGAGTTTTTCCGTAATTTCCACATAGGTAAGTGATCCGCGCTTTTTACCTGCCTCTACCAACTGCTCTTTAACCTGATCGAGGGTCAGGTCTCCGTCAGCCATCTGACGAACCTGCTTGTCACCCATACGATCCCTCCTTCCAATTGTTCAAACCGGTAAACATCTATTGATAACGGTATTTCAATGAACGGTACAGTCTGTTCAGTTTCATACCGATCTCTGCAGCAGCAAGATGATCGCGATTGTCAATCGCCTGCTGCTGTTCCTTCTTCAGTTCTTCGACTTCATGCAGTCTTGATGCATTTTTTATGACCTGTATATAATCAGCAAGGACCTGCTCTGACACATCGTCTTCAAGCTGCTTCATGGAAAGCTCCGCAGCTGTATTCCGTACATCAGCGTCATGAATTCTTTCGAGAAAAAGAGCCGGTTCCGGCTGAAAGCCTTCAGCATAGTACCCATAGAGATGAGCAGCAATCGCCTGATAGATTTCAAATTGAAAAGAAGCGCCGATTTCTTCTTCAACCTGCATGGCGACATCTTTTGAATACATCATGTGCGCGATCAGACGGCGCTCCGCATTTTCTTCTGCGGACATCATTTTTTTGGCTCGTTTGTCAACCTGTTTGAATATGGCCTCTTTGACCTGCTTATGTTCCTTCTTACGCTGATTGGATCTGATACGTGTTAATTCTTCTCGAAGAATGTCCACGGAAAGATTAAACCGCTCAGCCAGTTTATGAAGGTACATATCCCGCTCAACAGGGCCGTCAATGCCTGCAGTTTCTTGAAGCAGGTCTTCAATATACGCAACCCGTTCATGTTCGAGAGTCAAATCCCGGCCAGTTTCAAAAAACTGAAACAAAAACGCCATCCACGACTTCCGGTTATCTATGACCTCGGATACAAAACGATCTTTGCCAAACTCACGAATATAATCATCCGGATCGTAGCCCTCCGGCAAGTTTGCCACCGAAACGGAAAGACCCGCAGCCATCAGGATACGTGCATTTTTATACGTTGCCTGCTGCCCTGCTCCATCTCCATCGTAACAGAGCAGGACACGGTCAGCATTGCGCCGAATCATTTTGGCCTGCTGATCTGTCATCGCTGTACCGAGAGATGCTATACCGTTGTCTATACCCGCTCGCCATGCTGCTATAACATCCACGTATCCTTCGAACAAAACGGCTTCATTGCGCTTTTTGATTCGGGGTCTTGCGAGATGGAAACCGTAAAGTGTAACGCTTTTATTGAAGATCTCGGATTCATGGCTGTTTAAATATTTCGGCTGGCTGTCCCCCAAACCGCGCCCGCCGAATGCAACGTGCTTTCCCTGTGCATTCCAGATCGGAAACATAATCCGGTCTCGGAAACGGTCATACGGTTTGCCGTCAGATTCTCTTCTTCCAACAAGCCCACAAGACGCCATATCATCCATCGAGAAACCCCGTTTCTCAAGAAAACCCGAAAGAAAATCCCATGAATCCGGCGCATAGCCAACCTGATACTGGTCAATAGCCGCTTGTGTAAATCCGCGTTTTCGAAGATATTCTCTTGCAGGCTTTCCTTCTTCTGACTGAACGAGGACATGATGAAAATACTTCGCAGCAAGTTCATGTGCATCATAAAAAGCAGCGTGGGATTCATTTTCACGTTTTCCCTGAATATCCGCGACATGATCAGGAAGCTCAATTCGGCTTCGCTCCGCAAGTTTTTGTACACTTTCAACAAATGAAAGTCCCTCGAGTTCCTGAAAGAAACTAAAAACATTACCGCCTGCACCGCAGCCAAAGCAATGATAGACCTGTTTATCAGGCGAGATACTGAATGACGGTGAGTTCTCATTATGGAAAGGACAAAGTCCAACAAAACCCTTTCCCTGTTTTTTCAGCTGAACGTGTTCACTAATTACATCAACAATATCAGAATTTTTCCTGACTTCCTCAATGATATCTTCAGGAATTCGGCGTTCCATGGTGCCACCCTCTTCATTTCTCACTGACAGAAAACATCCCTAACACTTACGATTCGAGAAGAATTTCATTTTTCCTGCTTTTTTCTTAAAATAATTTCGAGTATCTCAGAAAAATGTGCCCTGTCATCAGCCGTAAAAGGCTTGGGGCCTTTATGACGTTTGCCGCTTTTGCGAACTTTCGCTTCATGGTACCGCCGGTCGAGATGAAAATCAATTGTCGTATGTGTCACTTCATTCCCTCTCGATTGCAAAACTGTCGCTCCTTTGGCAAGCAGAAGACTCGATAAGCCCAAATCATCTGTAATAATTACATCCGAAGAAGAAACAAGATTGGCTATACGAAGATCAGCTGCCTCTCTGTCCGGATCAACGATGATCTGTTCCACAAAAGCAGGGAGACTTTTCCCTCTCGTGTGAGCATATGAGGAGACAAGAATGACTGAAAGAGAAAAGCGATCAGCCAGTTCGATCACCTCGGGAACAACCGGGCATGCATCACCATCAATAAACAGTCGGATCATCAACACTCCAATTATTCTGCGACATGTGAATATTCGTGATTACAGACAAACATCCATCAAACCAGAAGATTTGACAGATGCAGTCACAATATATCATTATATCCGAAATGTCTCTGAAACACCAGCAAAAGCTTTAGTGTTAAAATTATCTTTTTTGCACAGCCTGGTAGATCAGATTTGCCGTCTCTTCAACAGCCCGCTCCGATACGTCGATGACTTTACAGCCGATCCGGTCCATAACGGACTGCGCATGAGTAAGTTCCTCTTCAATTCGCTGAAAGGTGGCATAATTGGCCTGTTCCTTTAAACCAAGCGCCTTTAAACGTTCAATACGGACACCGTTTAACTTTTCAGGACTGATCTTCAACCCGATGACTCTGTCAGCAGGAATGGAAAACAGTTCTTCCGGAGGATCCACTTCGGGAACAAGCGGAACATTCGCCACTTTAAGGCGCTTATGTGCCAGATACTGTGACAGAGGCGTCTTTGATGTTCTCGAAACCCCGACTAATACAACGTCAGCCCGGAGCACTCCTCTCGGGTCACGCCCATCATCGTACTTGACAGCAAACTCAATAGCCTCCACTTTTTTAAAATAATCTTCATCAAGCGTATACAGAAGACCCGTCTCGTTTTTCGGTGGAGCATCGATCTTGGTCTCGAGTATATTTAACAATGGCGTTAAAATATCATAAACCGGCACATCTTTTTGCGAAGCCTCATCAAGCAGATAGTGGCGAATTTCAGGCAATACGATCGTGAAGACAATCACGCCGGAAGTTGCTCTTGCTTTCTCAATCACTTCATCAACCACCGTCCGGTCATCAACATAAGGCACACGTGTGGTGGTCACATGGTCCGTATCAAACTGACTGATCGCAGCTCTTGCCACAAGCTCTGCCGTCTCGCCAACAGAATCGGATAATACATATACATGAGTCATATTAGACGCTGTCATAATTCTGTTCCTCCTTGGTATCCGTTATTCATTTTCCTGCGCCAGGGAAACAAACGCCTTGGTAATGTTCGTTTTTGTCATTCTCCCTGTGACTTCAAAGACTTCTTCGCCATTTACGGATACCTGTTTCACGACAGGGAGTCCGTCGATCTGCTTTTGAATCAGCGTGTTTGCCACTTCAATCAGAGCATCATCCTGCCCACACATGGTAATATTCGGCATACGCGTCATAATCACATTCACAGGCACCTGGGACAGATCCTGATTGCCCATACTCGCCCTCAAGAGATCTTTCCTGGAAAGAACGCCTGTCAGAATCGAATTTTCCCTGACGACAAACAGCGTTCCCACATCTTCAAGAAACATGGTCACGATCGCATCATATACCGATGAAGACTCCTTCACCACAACAGGAATACTCTGAAATTCTTTTACTGTCATCTTTTTCAGTTCATCATTTAAAACCCGTTTCTGAGCATTTTCGACATAAAAATAACCAACTCTTGGCCGCGCTTCGAGAAAGCCGGACATGGTCAAAATAGCCAGATCCGGTCGCAGCGTTGCTCTTGTCAGTGACAGTTGTTCTGCAATCTGTTCGCCCGTGATTGGACCATTCTCTTTAACGATTGTCAGTATTTTCTCCTGCCGCTCATTTAATTCCATACACTCACCGCCTCTTTTTTACAGGCGGGAAATTATCTGTTCCCGCCTGTACAATGGCTGACCTGAAACTGACTGTTACGCCTGATCGGTATGAAACACAATTGACTGAAAATCGGCAATCATTCGCACCAATGCAGCAAGCTGGCTCATTTGAGTCAATCTGTTTTCCCGAATCTGCTCATCATCAGTCATGACCATAATACCATCAAAATATTTGTGAATGGACGGAGCTGCTTCACGAAGAGCCTGGTAGGCCGCTTCCGGTTTCATATCCCGAAGGGATTTGATGATGACAGGTTTAATCCGTTCATAGTCCTGATACAGATTCACCTCAAGATCCGATTCAAACAGATCCTGATCAATTTCCTCAGCACTGCCCTGTTTCTTCGACGCAATATTTGTTACCCTGCTGAAGGCTTCAACATCCTCCTTGAATGATGCATCTCCTAATTTGTCATTCAGAAACGCCGCCTTCTTGAAGACAAGAGGCACATTGTCTGTTTCAAAAGCGAGCACTGCATCAACAACATCATAGCGGATGCCCGATTCCTGAAGAATGTTTTTATAGCGGAGGGTTACAAATTGATTGAAGTCACGCAATACCTCTGCCTGATTTCGTTTTTGAAGATTCTTCTCCTGTAAAATATCCTGCGCGGCATTAAACAGCTCATTCAATGAAAGGGTCCATTCAAAGTCCCTAAAAATTTGTACAATCGCGGCGGTTTGCCTGCGCAGACCATGTGGGTCCTGAGAGCCCGTCGGGATATTTCCGAGACTGAAGTGAGCGGCTATTGTATCGAGTTTATCCGCAACACTGATAACAGCTCCTTCGATACCCGACGGAACCGGATCGCCGGATTGCTTCGGGAGATAATGTTCACGGATTGCTGTTGCAACTTCAGGTGTTTCACCGGATTTTAATGCGTAGACTTCTCCCATATATCCTTCGAGTTCTGTAAATTCATTCACCATCTGTGTCACAAGATCATTTTTCGACAGCCTTGCCGCCCGGTTGATCGCTGTCTTCGATGCAGAATCAAGACTGAGCATGGAACCGATCTTCTCTGCAAGTGTCTGAACACGGTCGACCTTATCAGCAATGGTGCCGAGATCCTCATGGTAAACAATTTGATGCAGCTTTTCAAAGTTGTCTTCTAAGGCATGTTTTTTGTCCTCATTGAAGAAAAATTCTGCATCCTGAAGTCTCGCACGAAGCACTTTTTCATTTCCTTTTTGAACCGTTTCAAGATGACGGTGATCCCCGTTTCTTACGGTCACAAAATAAGGGAGCAGTGATCCTGACTGGTCCTGAACAGGGAAATAGCGCTGATGCTCGCGCATGGACGTGATCAGTACGCGATCCGGCACAGCGAGAAACCGTTCATCAAACGACCCGAACAGAGCTGTTGGGTATTCAACGAGCTGTGTCACTTCTTCGAGCAGCCCTTCATCCATTGGAATTTGCCACTCCTGCTCGCTGGCAATATCCTGAATCTGGTTTTTGATGGCGTCTTTTCGGCTGAACGGATCAGCCACGACATGCTGACTGAGAAGGGCATGTTCGTAATCAGATGCATGGTTCAATGTCGCAGCCTGTCCGAGGAAGCGGTGCCCCTGTGTGACATTACTCGCCATAACTCCGGCAATCTCAAGAGGGATCACTTCTTCACCGTACATAGCCACCAGCCAGCGAACAGGTCTCGCATAGCGCATCTCATGACTGCCCCAGCGCATGTTTTTCGGAAACGGGATCCCCGTAATTACGTCATGCAGCCCTGAAAGAAGCTGAAGCGTCTCCTGTCCTTCGATGTACAGTTTAGCGTAGACATACTCAACGCCCTTCACTTCTTTAAAGAACAAATCTTCTTCGTTCACCTGTTGTCCCTTGGCAAACCCGATTGCTGCTTTTGTCCAGTTTCCTTCCTCATCGAGGGCAATCTTTTTGGCAGGTCCCTTCGCTTCTTTTTCCTGATCAGGCTGTTTCGTGGAGACGCCATTCACTTTAACCGCAAGACGTCTCGGCGTTGCAAACATGTTTACATCATCATAATCGATCTGTTTGTCAGATAAAAACGCTTCCGTCCGTTTTGCCAGTTCATTCATTGCGCCATTTACAAAGCGTGCAGGGAGCTCTTCAAGTCCGATTTCAAGTAACAGGGTATCGTTATTCATCAGCCGCCTCCTCCTTTTCCTTCAGCATTGGGAATCCGAGGTCTTCACGAACCTCGACATATTTGACCGCGCATTTCCTTGCAAGATTGCGGACTCTGGCAATATAGCCGGTTCGCTCTGTCACAGAAATTGCACCTCTCGCATCAAGAAGATTAAATACATGCGAACATTTCAGAACATAGTCGTAAGAGGGAATAACAAGCCCTTCTTCAAGAGCTGAGGATGCTTCTTTTTCGTAAGTTGCAAACAGCTCAAACAGCATGTCTTTGTCCGCTGTTTCAAAGGCGTATTTGGACTGTTCAAATTCATTTTGCAAAAAGACATCTCCGTAAGTAAATCCATCCACCCAGGTGAGATCATACACATTTTCTTTGTCCTGGATATAGGAAGCAAGACGTTCAAGACCGTACGTAATCTCAACGGATACCGGTTTCGCGTCCAGACCGCCAACTTGCTGGAAATACGTAAACTGGGTAATCTCCATGCCATCAAGCCATACTTCCCAGCCAAGACCCCATGCTGCAAGCGTTGGGGCTTCCCAGTTATCTTCAACAAATCGGATATCATGTTCTTCCGGGTTAATACCAAGCTGACGAAGACTGTCCAAATACAGTTCCTGAATATGATCCGGCGAAGGCTTCATTATCACCTGAAACTGATGGTGCTGATAGAGTCTGTTCGGATTTTCACCGTAGCGGCCATCGGCTGGACGTCTCGACGGTTCCACATAAGCCACGTTCCATGGCTCAGGCCCGAGACTTTTCAAAAACGTCATTGGATTCATCGTTCCTGCACCTTTTTCCACATCATACGGCTGCAGCAACAGACAGTTTTGTTTTCCCCAGAAATCCTGGAGTGTTAAGATCATTTCCTGTACATTCATTCTGTTCCCTCCTGTATCTTGATAATTGGTTTTTCGGCAATAGAAAAACTCCCGTCTCTATGCCTGTTAAGACATAGGGACGGGAGTACACCCGCGGTTCCACCCTACTTGTGCACTTTGTGCGTGCACCTGCTTTACTTGCATTACTCCAAAGCGCCTTCACAGTGTCTCAATCCGGCATCCGGCTTCCACTGCCCCGGAATCGCTGACTCTGTCACATATGACAGAGTTCGGAATTAAAACTTCTGTTACTACTCTTTATCAACGTAATCTATATTGCTGGTTCTTTTTAAAATCGTACTCAAAAAAAGGGGATCTGTCAATCATCTTTCGCACGATTCATCATTTCTTCCATCGCATCCATCTGATCGAGGAACCGTTTAGATTTCAATTTCAGTCCAACAAACTCCTGATAATACAGATCGAGAATCAGTTTTAACTGTTGTTTTGATTCGGGTTTGACATCAAGTTTTCCGATCCGGCGGGGATTGATGGACTGAAAGACCCTCAGAAGCTTCATGACAGCAGGATTAACATACACAACATGATGATCTTTATGCAGGCATCGTTTGCACAGGGCACCACCATACGTCATCGAAAACTGAAAAGGCAGTTCGACTGACCCGCAAGATGCACACTGATGCAACACAGGATCAACGCCGGCATATCGGAGCATCTTCACTTCCATAATCGCCAGGAGGACAGCGGGGTCGTCTCCCTCATCAAGTCTTCTCAAAAGTTGATAGAGGGTTTCATAAAGCTGCCCGTCAGGTATATGGTCTTCAACAAGTCTGTCGATCAGTTCAATCATACAGGCACCATAGGTCGTGAGAAGGACGTCTTTACGAACCGATATGAACGACTCAATCAAATCCGCAGCATTCAGGGATCCCATACCATGCTGCCGATGATAGACAAATACCGCCTGAACAAAAAGCTGGGTCGATGCAGCGAACCGGCTTCCCGGCTTTTTCGCTCCCCTTGCCATGAGCGCGACCTTGCCCTGTTCCTTTGAATACACGGTTACTACTTTATTATTCTCGCCGTAATCATTGGCGCGGATTACAATTCCTTCAACCCTGTGCAGCATGGTAAACCGCCACTTTCCCTGATGACATTAATATTCGTCTTCGTTATAGCCGAATTCTTTTAATGTTCTCGGCTTGTTTCGCCAGTCCTCTTCAACCTTCACAAACAGTTCGAGAAAGATATCCGTTCCCAGCAAATTCTTGATGTCCTCACGTGCCTGTTTTCCGACTTCTTTAATCATGGCACCCTGTTTACCGATAATGATGCCCTTTTGTGATTTACGCTCTACGATAACCACCGCGGCAACATACACCTTATTGCCTTTTTTCCTGCGTTTGATTTGTTCAATCTCAACAGCAATGGAGTGCGGGACTTCCTCTTCAGTCATATGCAGAATTTTTTCCCGGATCATCTCTGAAATGAGAAAACGTTCAGGATGGTCCGTAACCTGATCTTCCGGATAATACATCGGACCGGGTTCCAGGTATTTAAACACCTGTTCAAGAAGCGTCTCAACATTATTCCCGTTCAATGCAGATACAGGGATTACCTCGGCGAATGGGTACAGATCTTTGTACCCCGCTATAATCGAAAGCAGTTCTTCCGGATGCACTTCATCAATTTTATTGATGACAAGAAAGACCGGAGTCTCAAGGTTCTCGAGCTTTCGGATAATATACTCATCCCCCGCTCCTTTTCCTTCTTTCGCATCGACAAGAAAAAGGACGACATCCACTTCCCGTAACGCCTGTTGTGCGAGCTTTGTCATGAAGTCACCGAGTCTGTGTTTCGGCTTGTGTATACCGGGAGTATCAATAAATACAATTTGACCACGTTCATCTGTCAGAACACCCTGGATCCGGTTTCTTGTCGTTTGCGGTTTATCACTCATAATGGCAATTTTCTGCCCTAACACCTGATTTAAAAGCGTTGATTTTCCTACGTTCGGTCTTCCTACCAGTGCTGCAAAGCCTGATTTTTGTTCCTCGTTGTTCATTCCATCGTCCTCCGCTAATTATATTCCAATTTTAAAACCATTTTACCAAGTGTGGGATAAATATCATCATACCGATGATCGCAGCTGTTATTGAAAAAACGAATACAGCCCCTGCTGCAGTATCTTTTATAACCTTTGCCCGGTCATCATATGTTTGCACAACCAGATCCACGACGTGCTCAAGAGCCGTATTAATCAACTCCATGCCAAGGACTGCACCGATGACTATGATTAGAATCAGCTGCTCCTGATAGGGAATCTGCAACAACTGAGCCATGACAAGGACAAAGACCGATATCACGGTGTGGATCCTGAAATTCTGTTCACGCTTCCATGTGAACCGAACCCCCTGTAACGCATAAACAAAACTCTGTTTCAATCGATTTAAAGAGAGAAAAGGCTGTTTATTTTTGGATTCCATACGCCGTCAACAGCTCCTCCTGTCTTGCAAACATCTTCTGTTCATCCGCTTCATTTTCGTGGTCATAGCCACACAGATGTAAAAAGCCATGCACGGTTAAAAACGCGAGTTCACGTTCAAATGAATGGCCATACTCATCAGACTGCCTGTAAACGGCAGGAAGAGAAATGATGATGTCCCCAAGCATATCTGGAATTGTCGGCGCAATAATCTGTTCTTCTCCGTCATGCAGGGCGAATGACAGCACATCTGTCGGCCTGTCTTTTTCCCTGTAATCCCGATTTAATTCCTGTATGCGGCCATCCGTGACAATCGAAACTGAAACTTCGGTCCCCATTGGAATATCCTCAGCCTTCATTGCAGAAAACAATACATCCCGTATCAGCTGTAATGCGTCATCGTGAAGTTTTTCTGTTTCATCCAATATATCGATTTCGTAATCTGTTACTGTCATTCAGCTCTCTCCTTTTGAACGTCCTGATGATCACGGGTTCCCGGCAACTGCTCATCCGGGTATTCAATGCGGGAATGAAACGTACCCTGCAGGGTTTCAAGCATTGATTTCGCAATACTGTGCAGTTCGCGGATCGTCAGGTCACATTCATCGAGTTGATCGTCATCCAGTTTTTCGTTAATAATTTTCCTGATCAATGTGTCGATTTTTTCAATCGTCGGCTGTTTCATCGAGCGTACGGCCGCTTCAACGGAATCTGCAATCCCCACCACAGCGGCAACCTTATTGGCCGGAAGAGGCCCGGGATAACGGAAGTCATCCATCTTGATGTCAGGATCCTCTTCTTTCGCCTTAAAATAAAAGAACTTCAGACACGACGTGCCATGATGGGATTCCGCGATCTCCACAATTTCTTTCGGCATTTTATGAGACCTCAGCATTTCCGCCCCATCGTATGGATGCGCGGTAATGATTGTTTTACTGAGCTGTGGTGAAATATTGTCATGAGGATTTTTCGTCCCCATTTGATTTTCAATAAAAAAATGCGGCCTCCTGGTCTTACCGATATCATGATAATAGGACCCTACTCTTGCAAGGAGCCCATTTGCCCCAATCGCTTCACAGGCAGATTCAGCCAGATTGGCTACCATGACACTGTGATGGTATGTTCCTGGTGCTTCAAGTAATATTTTACGCAGAAGAGGATGGTTCGGATTCGAAAGTTCGATCAGACGGGTATTGGACAAAATCCCAAAAGCCGTCTCCAAAAACGGCAGAAGACCGATTGCCAGAATGGCCGAGACAATACCGGCCAAAGCTGCAAATCCCAGGTTAAACCCGATTTCAATCCATCCGTACTGGGCATTTTTAATCATAAGAATGGCAGCAACAATGATAAGATTCACTCCTGAGACAAGGAGCCCTGTCTTCAGCATGCGCATCGTCGTTTGCGATTTAATCAGATAGAACACCCCTGCAAGTGAGCTGAAAAACACAAACAGCCCTTGAGACGCATCAAACATTGTCGTGCTTAAATCGTTATACATAACGCTTGCGACAATGGAAAACAGCATACTCGTAAAGATCGCGATTCTTGAATGAATCAAGATTGTAATCAGCATCGTTCCAGCGGCTGCCGGAACGAGAAAATGTATGCCGCTGATTTCAAGATAATGCATCATACTCGACAGCTTCATCAAGGAAAGTACCGTTGTATAGATCAACAGATACATCAAAAGATGGGTATTGTTCGTCTTCAAAGACGTTTTGGCGTCAGACAGATAATAAGACAGCATGATGGTCATAATTGATATGATCATGCCAAGGCCAATGAAAGGGTATAGGTAGTTCACTTCTTCAGTCAAACCGACTGTCGAAAGCTGTTCATACAGTTCAGACGTAATGACCTGGCCTTCTTCCACGATGATCTGTCCCTCACGGAGCATGGCAGGTTCAACACTTTCGGCTGCCTGATTCCTCGCTTCTTCTGTCGCCGATTGATCAATCATATAATTGGACGTTACTCCGTATCGGACAACATCCGTTATTGCTTCTCTGAGCTGGGCACCACCCGGCGAGTTTCGGACGATCTGTTCAGCTTCAGCACGAGCCGCTTCCACTTCATCCATTTTTATTTCATCACTCATCACATCGTGAACAGCACTCATCGATGTCTCTCTGGCAAGTTGAAGCATCTCCTGATCTGCACTCAAAAACGTCGTTAATGTTTCGTTTTCAAGTTGTTCATTCATCTCATCAGGGAGATCGGCACGCAGATCACTGATCATCTCTGACTGATCAAGATCGCTGTAGGTGAATTCTCTGTTTTCAGGAGAGGCAGGCTCTTGCTCTTCGGCCTCTTCCGCAGGTGTCTCGTCTGCTTCAACCTCCTCTTCGTATGCTTCATAAGCATTCTGCCGGACTTGGTCAATTCGCTGAAACAAATCCTGAATCCGTTCCACCTGATTTTGACCATAGCGGGGATTCATCGCATAAACAGGTTCTACATCGTCAACAGCCTCTTGAATCAGTCGGTCCGTTTCTGCTTTGTTCTCAATCGTCAAAGGCGAGCGGATATCCTGATCCGATACCATTCCAGGTTCGAGTTCAGGGTGATCCGGCGCTACATTGGAAAACAGAAGGCCAAAGGTGACCAGTGCGAAAATCATAAATAAAAAGAATCGGATATAGCGGTGATCCCTGATTGTGTTCCACCACTTCTGCTGATCAATCGGTGATTGTCTGGACATGGGTCTTCATCCCTTCCGAATGCCTGAATCAGTCACCCTTCTGATCATAGGCTTCAATAATACGCTGAACGAGTGTATGACGAACGACGTCCTGAGCCTGCAGGTGAATAAAGGACATTCCCTTCACATCTTTCAAGATCTTCATGGCAATCTTCAGTCCCGATTCCTTTCCTTTAGGCAAATCAATTTGCGTAATATCACCCGTCACGACCATCTTCGATCCGAAACCGAGCCGGGTCAAGAACATCTTAATCTGCTCTCCCGTCGTATTCTGGGCTTCATCAAGAATCACAAACGAGTCATCCAGCGTACGTCCCCTCATATAGGCGAGGGGGGGCAATTTCTATTGTGCCTCTCTCCATGAGCCTCAACGTGTGTTCCACACCGAGAACGTCATGCAGGGCATCATAAAGAGGTCTCAAATAAGGGTCAACCTTTTCCTTTAAATCGCCTGGTAAAAACCCGAGATTCTCGCCGGCTTCAACTGCAGGTCGAGTCAAAATAATTTTTTTTACCTGTCCTTCTTTCAGTGCGTGGACCGCAAGTACAACAGCCAGATACGTTTTCCCTGTTCCGGCAGGGCCGATCCCAAACACAATATCATGCTGACGAATCGCTTTTACATAGTGTCGCTGTCCGAGTGTTTTGGCAAGAATCGGTTTTCCTTTTGCCGTAACCGTAATTTTATCGTCATATAAATCCACCATTTCCTCAATCTGACCGGCATCAGCCAGCTGTGCCGCATACACGACATCGCGCTCCTTGATAGAGACACCTTTTCTGATCAGAATCAGCAGTGTATTTAATATCAGGCTGATTTTACCGGCGGTTTCCTCAGATCCGTTCATTGATACTACCTGCCCCCGGGAATGAAGAGACAACCTATAGACTTCTTCGAGTCTTTGAAGGTGACGGTCATTCGGTCCAAATAAGGCTTGGACTTCATTGGCATCATTGGCTTCTATTTCGATGGTTCGTTTTTCTACAGTCAATAAACTCAGTCTCCTTATCGTATGCATGATAGTCAGTGGCTGTACTATGTTAACTTTACCACCAGAATCCTGTATCTGCAAAGTTTTTCACGAGGAAAGCACCCCGGGGATGTAAAGAAAAGCTGCCCTCCTTTTCGATAAGGGGACAGCTTTTCGGGTATCATCTGTAACTTCCTGGTCTTTCTCTCCCACGCCGGGATTTAGGCTTGCCGAGTATTTCAGCCCAGATCACGCCTTTCACGGCATCATCCCTTGATACATGACTGAAATCAAGATTAACCCTTGGCTTTTTCGGCGCCGTCAGATCACCGATCTCGATGGGAGACTGACTGATCTTGGCCTGAGATTTCGCCGCTTCACGTTTCCTGCGTTCTATCTCCTTGTACCGGCGCTGCCACTCGTCACTCATTTGCGTAGTCGGATGACCTTCTTTTTCAGCAGTTGTCCGTCTGTCTACGCCGTCTCTCTGATCCTGTGACGACTGCTGCGGTTTTGATACCGGTTCTTGCTCCGTCTGAGGTTCTTCCTGACGGAAAATATCCTCCCAATTGATTTCATCAGGCTGTTGTTCCTGGCCGGACTGGGGACGGCGGTTTTGCCCCGTTTTCTGTTCCTTCCCCTTCCCCTGAAAAAAACTCAACAGGGCAGCGATTAAGAAGAACAGCAGAAGCGGGCTTTCAAATAAGAGGGTAATGATTCCTGCCATTACTGACACGCTCCCTTACTGAATCGATTCATCGAGAATCGATGTATTATTTATTCTGGTGCGGGTTGCGGTCAACGCCGTCCTCATCATCACTCGTCGCTTTACCGATGGAATCGCGCATATCGGTATCAGCTTTAATATTATTGAAATTCATATAATCCATTACACCAAGTTTTCCGCTGCGAAGCGCTTCGGACATTGCCATCGGCACTTCCGCTTCCGCTTCAACAACTTTCGCGCGCATCTCTTCGACACGTGCCTTCATTTCCTGTTCCTGTGCAACGGCCATGGCTCGACGTTCTTCCGCTTTTGCCTGTGCAATTTTCTTATCGGCTTCCGCCTGATCCGTCTGGAGTCCGGCACCGATGTTCTTGCCGATATCAATATCTGCAATATCAATGGACAGGATTTCAAATGCTGTTCCTGCATCGAGACCTTTTTTGAGAACTGTTTGCGAAATCATATCCGGATTCTCAAGAACTTCTTTGTGATTTTTCGCAGAACCGATTGTCGATACAATCCCTTCACCGACACGGGCGATGATTGTTTCTTCACCGGCACCACCTACGAGTCGGTCAATGTTCGCACGTACCGTAATACGCGCTTTTGCTTTGACTTCAATTCCGTCCATTGCCACACCGGCAATAAACGGTGTTTCAATTACTTTCGGGTTAACACTCATTTGTACGGCTTCGAGTACGTCTCGACCTGCGAGGTCAATCGCCGCACATCGTTCAAATGTCAGGTCGATATTCGCACGCTGAGCGGCGATAAGCGCATTGACCACCCGGTCAACGTTACCACCAGCAAGATAATGACCCTCAAGCTTATTCGTGCTGATATCAAGACCTGCTTTTACCGCTTTGATCAGCGGGTTAACAACGCGGTGCGGGATAACCCGACGAAGTCTCATCCCGACGAGTTGGAAAATACCAACCTTTACACCTGCTGCCCATGCTGAGATCCAGAGAGCTACCGGTACAAAAGTGAATAGTACCGCAAGTGCGACAATAATCAGACCAATACCGATTAATAATGCAATTTCTTCTGTGAACATTCTGTTTCCTCCTTTAATTTACATTCATCTGTGGATCGTATCCGTTCTTTGAATCAGTCCTTGACCTCTCTGACTACAATTCTCGAACCTGAAACAGAAACCACTTTGACTTTTCTTCCCTGTTCAATATATCCTCCCTCAGAGACGACGTCAAGTCGTTCGTCACCAATCTCTGCCACCCCTGATGGCCTGAGGATTGTCAGGGCAGTTCCTGTCTGATCTTTAAGCTCTGATTTTGTATCCGCAGAAACATACCCCTGGTCGTTCCCAGCCTGATCCACGAGTACCACACGCTTTAATGGCCCGTTATAACCGACATATTTAAAGAACAGCACAGAGGCGACGACCGTCACAATAATGGCAATAAACATTGACATGAGCATCATGCTCGTGTCATACGAACTGAGCACAAGGCTTCCCATAATTGCCCCGATCCCGATGAAACCAAGCACACCGAAACTCGGGGAAAAGACCTCGATCAGCAGTAACACTATCCCCACACCTAGAAGAATCACGGTCTCCAGTCCGGCAAAACCTGCAACAAGATGCCCAAAAAAGAACAGGATTAAGGCTGAGGCGCCCATGATTCCCGGAATACCGAAACCCGGTGAATACAGTTCGAGCACGAGTCCAAGGCTGCCTATACTCAAAAGGATCGGAACGATGATCGGATTTGTGACAAAACGGGCCACTTGTTCAGAAAAAGTCACTTCCATTTCCCTGATCTCAGCATCTTCATACCCGATGAACGAGAGCACTTCCTCACGAGTTGAAAGCACTTCTTCTGCATAGCCGACCTCGAGAGCCTGCCCCGGGGTCAGCGTCAGAATATTGTCATCTGTAATATCCAGTTCCGGGATTTCGATGCTTCTGTCTGCCATGGCAAGGGCATATACCGGATCTCTGTCATTCAACTCAGCCGCTTCCCGCATATTGGCAAGCCACGCTGACTGTGCCTTATCATCCGCAGCGCTTCCACCACCGTCAACAACCGTCGCAGAACCCATATTAGAACCGGGAGCCATGACAATCTGATCGGCATTTAACGAGATGTATGCCCCGGCAGAAAGAGCCCTCTCTACAATAAAAGCCGTCGTATCCGGTTCTGCATTTCGAATCAGTGATGCAATCCCGCCTGCTGCATCGACAAAACCACCTGGTGTATCGACTTCAAAAATAATATGACTCGCGCCTTCTTCCTCAGCCGTCCTTATCGAACGTTCCAAAAACGCCTGAAGTCCCCGCTCCACTTCTTTTTCAACAGGGATCACGTAAACAAGCTCGCCTTCTCCCGAACTCTCTGCCTGCTGAACGGGGATAAACAAACCGCTGATCCCGGCAAGAAGAATCAGCATATATATCGCTATCCGCCATATTTTCATCCGAAACCCTCCCTTCAGTCTTCCTGTGTCTGAAATAATAGGACACCTATTCTTACGTTCTGAACAATGAAAATGTTTCACTTGATATGTACTTACAGTCTACTTATTTTTCATGATTTACAAAAGGATTTCGCCTCAATAGACGTCAAAAACCCCGGTGACTGACACCGGGGTTGTGAACCGTTTTAGGATAAAGATTTCTGTACAAGCTCTTTGACCTGATTGCCGTCTGCACGGCCTTTGACTTTCGGCATGATCGCCCCCATTACCTTACCCATCTGTGCCTTGGATTCCGCTCCGGTCTCTTCGATGGTTTCATCGACGATCGCCTGAAGCTCCTCATCGGTCAGCTGGCTTGGTAAATAGTCGGCTAATACCTCCATCTCGAACGCCATTTTATCACAGAGGTCTTTTCGGTCAGCCTGTTCAAATTCGTAGAGGGATTCTTTACGCTGTTTCATTTCACGGTTAAGGACGGTCAGAACCTCATCCTCAGAGAGACTGCTTCCGGCTTTGATGGATTCATTCTGAAGTGCTGCTTTTACGGAACGAATCACACTCAGCCGTTCTTTCTCCCGACTGCGCATGGCCTGCTTCATATCATCCTGTAGACGATCCTGAATGTTCAAAGACATGACACCCTCTCACATTAAAACTTGCGCTTTCGAGCCGCTTCAGATTTCTTTTTGCGCTTAATGCTCGGCTTTTCGTAGTGCTTACGCTTACGAACTTCCTGCATTGTACCTTCTTTAGACATCGATTTCTTAAAGCGACGAAGAGCAGCATCAATCGACTCGTTCTTTTTTACACGAGTTTCTGCCATTCTGTATCCCTCCCTCCGAACAACCAATCACAACATTACTCCGAGTAGGAGCATGTCTTCACCGATTATATATGAATTACAGAATCGGGTCAACGTTTGTTTACAGTTATTTGCTTAAATTTTCAAAGGATTTCTCAGCCCGGGGAAAGACCCCGCACGCTTTATGCCATTTGCCGTTCAGCAACTGCCACAAAGCGTCCCTGATTCATTGGGTAGCCTGCCTGTTCGATTCGGACTTTCACGATTTCACCAATATAAGAATCTTCAAGTTCCACAGCAACTTTCAGGTAATTATCCGTATAACCGACAAGTCGCTCAGGATGATCCGCATCACGTTCCTCCGGAATCATTTCGACGATTTCGCCTTCATACGAGGACGCATATTCCTTGGCCTGCTGATCGGAGAGCGCAATAAGACGATGCACCCGTTCATTTTTGATCCCGTCATCAACCTGCTCGTCCATGCGCGCAGCCGGTGTACCGGTACGCTTTGAAAATGGGAAAACGTGAAGCTCTGAATAGCCAATATCTCTTATCAGCTGATACGTTTCCTCAAACTCTTCATCAGTTTCACCGGGGAAGCCGACAATCACATCTGACGTGACCGCGAGACCCGGTAACGCTTCTTTTAAACGCTCCACACGCTCCCGGTAAAACGATGTTGTATACTTGCGGCGCATCCGTTTTAAAACCGTATCCGAACCGGACTGAAGAGGAATATGAAGATGATTGACAACCTTGTCTGAACGGTTGATCACCTCGATCACTTCATCGGTGATCTGACTCGCTTCGATCGATGAAATCCGGATTCTTCGCAAGCCCTCTATTGTTTCAAGATCTCTGAGAAGCCCGGCAAGATTGTAATCCTTCATATCTTCGCCGTATCCACCGGTATGAATGCCCGTCAGTACTATTTCTTTATAGCCAGCTTCCACAAGCTGATTGGCCTGAGACAGAACATCTTCCGGCTTTCTTGAGCGCATCAGCCCTCTCGCCCAGGGAATAATACAGAACGTGCAGAAATTATTGCAGCCTTCCTGTATCTTTAATGATGCGCGCGTGCGGTCCGTGAATGCCGGGACATCAAGCTCTTCATAAACCCGTGCCTTCATAATGTTTCCTACGCCATTAACAGGTTCTCTCGACACCTGAAACTCCTTAATATAAGGGATCAGTTTATGACGATCCTGGGTACCGACAACGATATCCACTCCTGGAATCGCCATGACCTCAGCCGGGGATGTTTGCGCATAGCAACCTGTCACACACACCACGGCGTCCGGATTCTTCCTGATTGCCCTGCGTATCACCTGTCTGCTTTTTTTATCTCCGGTATTCGTTACTGTACAAGTATTAATGACATACACATCTGCCAGCTGATCAAAGGCCTCTTTTTCATAGCCTTCTGCCTGAAACAGTTGCCAGATGGCTTCTGTTTCATAATGATTGACCTTACAACCCAATGTGTGGAATGCCACTTTCGGCATAGAATTCACCTCGATAGTTCAATTTGATAAGAAACCGCAGCCAGAACATAGAGCGGTGCCGTTTCCGTACGCAGAATACGAGGTCCGATGGAGACGGACCGGACGCCTGCTCGCTCAAGCTTCTCGATTTCCTCAGGAGAAAAGCCGCCTTCAGGTCCAATAATCACCAAAATCCGCTGCCCGGGCAGGAGGCCATTGAGAAGAACAGGAAGGGCATGATGATTGCCGGCCTTTCCTTCTTCCTCATATGCTGCGATGACAAGATCGTACTCTTCCACAAGTCCTTGAACCCGAGTGAAAGATACCGGCTCGGATATACACGGAACACGGTTTCTGTGGGCCTGTTCGGCTGCTTCTTTCGCTATTTTACGCCAACGCACGACTTTTTTTCCAGCTTTTTTTTCATCGATCTTCGCAATCGAACGTGACATTTGCACCGGGATCACAGACGAAACACCAAGTTCTGTAGCCTTCTGAATAATCAGCTCGAGTTTATCCCCTTTTGGAAGTCCCTGAGCGAGTGTGACCTCGACAGGCATTTCACTCGTTTCTTTCAGCCACGTCTCCAACTCGGCATGCACCCGCCCCTCAGCTGTGCTTTGAATAGTAGCTGTCCCACAAGAGCCATCAGGCATGCAGCAGATGATGCGGTCACCATCGGTCATTCGCATTACCTTCGAGATATGATGGGCATCATCGCCAGTAAGGATAAACAGATCTTCTTTCATTTGATCGGCTTCAACAAAATATCGCTGCATGTCTTCAGTCCACGCGATCCGGCTTTTTTGCCGCTATGGCAACCCAATCTTCCATCTCGATGGTTTCCATAACCGTCCATCCCGCTTTTTCAAGCGCTTCGGTGACCATTGCCTGCTTTTGACCGATGATTCCAGATGTAATGAACATCCCTCCAGGGCGCGTCAGCTTCAACGCCTCTTCCGGGATCGTCACGATTACCTCTGCTAGAATATTTGCCACGATCAGATCCTGTTCAGACGGGGTATCGTCTAAAAGGTTCCCCTGTTTGACAGACACCCGGTCGTGCACTTTGTTCAGTTTCGTATTGATCACCGCGGAATGGACAGCCACTTCATCCAGATCGAGAGCATGGACTTTCGCAGCGCCAAGTTTTGCTGCTGCAATGCTGAGAACACCGGTCCCGCATCCGACATCGACGAGACTGTCACCTTCCCGGATATATTTTTCAATCATCTGAATGCACATCACCGTCGTTGGATGCGTCCCGGTACCAAAAGCCATTCCGGGATCGAGTTCGATAACCAGTTCATCGTCATGAACAGCTTCATACATTTCCCATGTCGGCGTAATTGTGACGCGATCCGACACTTTAACGGGCTTATAGTATTTTTTCCAGGCAGTTGCCCACTCTTCCTCATTGACTTCACTGACGGTCACTTTATTCAGACCCAAATCAATATCAAAGGAGGAAAGATGATTGATCGCCTGTTTAATTTGATCCACCGCTTCACCAAGGAAGCTGTTGACCGGTAAATAGCCTTTCACGAGCACTCCCTCTTCCGGATAATCCTCAGGGGAAAGGTCATAGATTTCACCAAACTTCGTATCCCAGTCCCGGAATAAATCTTCCCTGTCCTCAATGACGACACCGCTAGCTCCTGATTCATGCAGGACATGGCTTACCGGTTCAACGGCCTCCTGTGTCGTATGGATGCATATTTCAGACCAATTCATCGCATTCACTCCCGTCAAATCTTGAATCCGTGCTTACTGAAACCCACGCATTAACCGAAATTTTTCAGAGCCCGTTTCACTTTCTCAAAGAAATTCTGTGACTGCTCATCCGGCATTTCATCCCCGGATTCATCATTGAATTCACGAAGAAGATCCCTTTGTTTGTCATTCAGCTGCTTCGGTACTATCACCTTGATCTGCACATGCTGATCGCCCTGGCCACGTCCATGCACATTCGGTACACCTTTTCCGCGCAATCGGAAATGAGTGGCATTCTGTGTACCGGCAGGCACTTTCAGTTTCACTTTCCCATTCAGCGTCGGAACTTCTACTTCATCACCAAGAGCCGCCTGTGGGAAGGTAATCGGCATCTCACAGAAGATGTCGTCCCCGTCACGTTTAAAGAATTCATGTGACTTGACATTAAATACAACAAACAAATCTCCCGGAGGTCCACCGTTCACACCCGGTTCACCTTGCCCGGATACACGGATCTGCTGTCCTGTATCAACACCGGCAGGTATCTTAATATGAATCTTCTTACGCTTTTTCACTTTACCCTGACCGGCACATTTCGGACACTTGTCGCTTTCCTTAATCGTCTGTCCGGTTCCCTGACAACGGGTACAGACTCTGCGGTTTACAACCCGACCAAACGGGGTGTTCTGTTCCACATTCAGCTGACCTGCACCTTTACAGTCCTGACAGGTCTGTGCAGACGCACCTGAGCGTGCACCTGATCCGGCGCATTCCGAACAGGTTTCTTCTTTTGGAATTTCAATATCAGTTTCTTTTCCAAAAACCGCCTCTTTAAATTCGAGGTTCATCGTATATTGCAGGTCGCCGCCTTGTCTTGGGGCATTCGGATCTCTTCGGCCTCCGCCGCCAAAAAACATGTCGAAAATATCCCCAAAGCCGTTGAAGTCACCGGCTCCGGCTCCGCCGAATCCCTGATTCGGATCCTGGTGACCAAACTGATCGTATTGAGCCCGTTTCTGGGAATCGCTCAGCACGTCATAGGCTTCCTTGACTTCCTTGAATTTGTCTTCTGCATCCTCTGCCTTATTCACATCAGGGTGATATTGGCGGGCAAGCTTCCTGTAAGCTTTCTTGATTTCCTGTTCGGACGCTCCCTGTTCCACACCAAGAACGTCATAGTAATCTCGCTTGCTCATAGTCTCTCACTCCCGTATTTAATCCATAACGATTAGTTTATCATGCATGCTGTTTCGCCGGCAACTGTTCGCCGGATATCTTCATGATCTGTGCAGCTTTCTTGTACCGATATCATTCATTTGTCGGCGATTCACGTTCCTGCAGTGCAAGAGAAAAGCCAAAGCCAAGAGAACCCTGACTTTGACTTCTGTAGACGAACTGATTATTTCTTTTCTTCTTCGTCGTTGACTTCTTCGTACTCTGCGTCAACCACGTCGTCATCACTGCCGCCTTGGCCAGCGTCCCCTTCAGCTTCCTGCTGGGCTTGCTGAGCCTGTGCAGCCTGTTCATACAGTTTTGTGGACAGCTGTGTCACGACTTCCTGCAGCTCATCTTTGGCTGAACGGATCGCTTCAATATCCTCACCTTCAAGAGCTGATTTCACTTTTTCAATCCCGGATTCAGCTTTTTCTTTATCTTCAGCGTCTACGCCTTCACCAAGATCTTTCAGTGTCTTTTCAGTAGTGAATACGAGCTGATCTGCTTCATTTCTCAGATCGACTTCTTCACGGCGCTTTTTATCCGCTTCTGCATTTTCTTCCGCTTCCTGAACCATCTTTTCAACTTCTTCTTCAGAAAGTCCGGATGAAGACGTAATCGTAATGGATTGCTCTTTGTTCGTGCCGAGATCTTTCGCACGAACGTTTACGATCCCGTTCGCATCAATATCGAAACTCACTTCAATTTGCGGGACGCCGCGCGGAGCAGGAGGGATGTCCGTCAGCTGGAAACGACCAAGGGTTTTGTTATCCGCAGCCATTTCACGTTCGCCCTGCAGCACATGGATATCCACGGACGGCTGATTGTCAGCGGCTGTCGAGAACACCTGTGACTGACTGGTCGGAATGGTTGTATTACGTTCGATCAGTTTCGTAAATACGCCACCCATTGTTTCAATACCGAGTGAGAGCGGGGTTACATCAAGAAGTACAACGTCTTTCACATCACCTGTCAGGACACCTGCCTGAACGGCCGCACCGAGTGCAACAACTTCGTCAGGGTTTACGCCTTTGTGAGGATCTTTTCCTGTAATTTTCTTAATCGTTTCCTGTACAGCCGGAATACGCGTTGAACCACCGACAAGGACGACTTTATCTATTTCACCCTGGCTGAGTCCTGCATCCTTCATAGCCTGACGCAGTGGTCCCATTGTCTTCTCAATCAGGTGATTGGAGAGCTCTTCAAACTTGGCGCGAGTCAACGTGAGTTCAAGGTGCTTTGGCCCTTCCTGATCCGCTGTGATAAATGGCAGACTGATCTGCGTTGACGTGACACCGGAGAGATCTTTTTTCGCCTTCTCTGCAGCATCTTTCAGACGCTGAAGAGCCATTTTGTCTTTCGACAGATCAATGCCGTTTTCTTTTTTGAATTCTGCCGCAAGGTGATCGATAATGACTTGGTCAAAATCGTCACCACCGAGACGGTTGTCACCTGATGTGGATTTTACTTCGAAAAATCCGTCACCCAGCTCAAGAATGGATACGTCAAACGTACCGCCACCGAGGTCATAAACGAGGATGGTCTGATCATCCTCTTTATCCATACCGTAGGCAAGCGCTGCCGCTGTCGGTTCGTTTACAATACGTTCCACTTCAAGTCCTGCAATTTTACCTGCATCTTTTGTCGCCTGACGCTCTGAATCATTGAAGTAAGCCGGAACGGTGATAACCGCTTTCGTGACCGTCTCACCCAAGTATGCTTCAGCATCGGATTTCAGTTTTTGCAGAATGATTGCTGAAATTTCCTGAGGTGTGTAGGATTTACCTTCCATCTCCACCTTGAAGTCTGTACCCATGTGACGCTTGATGGACGCGACAGTGTTTGGATTCGTGATCATCTGACGCTTCGCCACTTCACCAACCTGACGCTCACCTTCTTTAAATGATACAACAGACGGGGTTGTGCGTGCTCCTTCTGCATTGGCAATTACCGTTGCTTCGCCGCCTTCCATGACAGCTACACAAGAGTTTGTTGTTCCTAAGTCAATTCCGATTACTTTACTCATAATAACGTCCTCCCAATTTCAGTTTATGCGTTTACTTTTACCATGGATGGCCGGATCACGCGGTCTTTCAGCTGATAGCCGCGCTGCATCTCTTCGACTACTGTATTCGAATCAAATTGATCATCTTCCACCTGCATGATGGCTTGGTGAAGATTCGGATCAAACGGCTGGCCTACCGCTTCAATCGGCGTAATCCCTTCTTTTTCAAGCGCCTGGCCGATTTGATTATAGACCATTTCCACGCCCTTTAACAGGCTCTTTGCATCGTCGCTCTCCGGACTTACCTGCATGGCACGCTCAAAGTTATCCATCGCAGGGAGAAGTTCCTCTGCGAGTCTTTGTGAGCGGTATTTAGCCGCTGTTTCCTGTTCGATTTTGGTTCTGCGGCGGAAATTATCGAAATCGGCCTGTACGCGGAGCATTTTATTTTTCATCTCTTCAAAATCATCCTTTAGCTGATTGTAGTCCTCCACGGAAACCGTTTCTTCTTCAACAGCCTCTTCTTCGGAAACGGGTTGGTCGTCAACGTTTTCATTCGTCTCTTCCTGAACCATTTCTGCGTCTACCGCTGTATTCACTTCTTCAACGGTTTGCTTTTCTTCTTTATTCGACACCCATTTCACCTCCTTATGTGAAATCATGAATCTATTCTTTGTAATCTGTGGAGAGTTTCTTTGACAGGTCGGTCGCGAGGTATTCCATGATACTGATCACTCTCGGGTATTCCATCCGGGTTGGCCCCAGGATGCCGACTGTACCAAGATACTGGCCGCCGGCTTCATAGGTGGCGGTAATTATCGTACAGTCATCAAATGGTGCAAAGTGATTTTCTTCCCCGATCCGGATGGTCATCCCTTCCTGATCAGATCGGAACAGCTTACTGACGAGCTGATCCTCTTCAAAGATGTTCAATATCTTTCTTACCCTCTCAACATCATTGAATTCAGGTTGTGCAAGAATGTTGGTTTTCCCGCTGAAATAAACCTTTTCTCTGGCATGCTGTCTGAACACTTCATGGAAAACATTCAGCATGGCCTCATGCCTGTTGACATACTGCTTCATCACGGCATGAATCTCTTTACTCAATGCCTCATTCAGTTTATAAAGCGGAACGCCCCTCAGTCGGTCGTTCAAAATATTCACGACCTTCTCCAAGTCATCGGGGTTGATTCGCTCAGGAAAATGCACAGTCTGGTTTTCCACATGCCCGGTGTCGGTTACGATGATCGCAACCGCTTGTTTGTCAGAAATGGGGATGAGCTGGATTTGTCTGAGCTTTGACTCAAACATTTCCGGTCCGAGCACAATGGATGTATAGTTGGTCAGCTCTGACAAAAGTTTTGCCGAGTGCCGGACCACTTCCTCCAACTCGTGAAAACGACTGCGGAGCACATCCTGAATATTCCCGATATCTTCTTTCGAGAGCTGACCGGGTGACAGCAGGTGATCAACGTAATGGCGATACCCTTTATGAGACGGAATCCGCCCCGAAGAACTGTGCGTTTTCTCAAGAAAACCCATATCTTCGAGATCGGACATCTCGTTTCTGATGGTTGCCGGACTGAAGTGAATGTCATCTCGCTTAGAAACGCTCCGTGACCCGACGGGCTCCGCGTGTGATACGTAATCATCAATAATGGCTTTCAATATCAACAATTGACGTTCTGTCAGCATAGAGCAACCCTCCTGTTAGCACTCTTTGTTGTCGAGTGCTAAATCTATTATATAAGGTATCAAAGAAGGATTCTGTTTGTCAACGGCTTACGCTTCTTTTTTTAGGTTTCCTGCAAAATCCGGCATGAGATTACCACTTACTGCTCATTCCCGAGCAGAAATTTTTCAAACACATGATTGGCCAAAAGCTGACCGTCACCGGTTAGTGATACCTGACGGTCTTTAACGGTAATCAGTCCATCACCTTTCAAGGCTTCAAGAACGCCGGGAAATGTTTCTTCCATCGTGGTATGATAGCGTGCCTCGAAGTCATCCAGCGATACTCCTGCCATTTTTCTCAATCCCATAAACATAAATTCTTCTTTTTGGGCGTCAGACGAAACCTGATGCTCTTCACGTTTAGGACGCTCGCCTGCCGAAACAGCCTTCATATACTTCGGAAGCGGTCCATGGTTGGCGTATCGCTTACCGTTCAGATAGCCGTGTGCACCTGCACCAAATCCGTAATATTCGCAGTTATCCCAATACACAAGATTATGACGGCTCTCAAATCCGGGCTTAGCGAAGTTACTGATTTCATAATGCTGAAAACCGGTTCTCTTCGCATTTGCGACAAGCTCTTCGAACATATCCGCTTCAAGATCCTCATCCGGCAAACGCAACTGCCTCTTTTTTTGCATTTGATAGAAAACGGTCTTCGGTTCAATTTTCAATGAATAGGCGCTGATATGGGTGATGGGCAGTGAAAGTGCTGCTTTCAGTGTCTGTTTCCACTGTTCCATCGTTTGGCCGGGTAATCCAAACATCAAGTCGATGGACAAATTTGTGATACCGGCCTCTCGGGCCATATCAACAGTTTTTTGTGCATCACCGGGTTCGTGATCACGGTTAATAGCCGATAAAAGGGTCTCATCAAACGTTTGAACACCGATACTCAGTCGGTTCACGCCTGCATTATAAAGCCCCTTCATCATCGATGCATCACAGCTGCCCGGATTGGCTTCCACAGTGAACTCACACGATTCTGATAAAGGAAACAATTCCCGGACATCATGAATGACTTTCGCGAGCTGTTTTTCCGACATGGACGTCGGTGTACCGCCCCCAATATAGACAGACTGCACCGGTTCCTTTTCATCATGTTCATCTGCATAGATCCCCATTTCCGTAATGAGATCCTCGACATACTCATCCACAGGCTGGCTTTTCAGATAGAATTTATTGAAATCACAGTAGTGACAGATCTGTTCACAAAACGGTATATGAATATAGATGGCATCTGCCATAAACACCCCTCCTGAAAGAAGGCCGCAGCTCCTGTCTGCGGCCTTCCGAAAATCTTGGTTTAATCGTCGTTATTCATACTGAGGACGGACATAAAGGCTTCTTGAGGGACCTCCACATTTCCGACACTCTTCATACGGCGTTTCCCTTCTTTCTGCTTCTCAAGAAGTTTGCGTTTTCGGGAAATGTCCCCGCCATAACACTTTGCCAGTACGTTTTTACGCATCGCTTTGATCGTTGATCTTGCGATGATTTTATTTCCGATACTGGCCTGAACCGGCACTTCAAATTGCTGCCTTGGGATCAGTTCCTTCAATTTCTCAACAATTATCTTACCGCGTTCGTAAGCTGAATCTCTGTGGACAATAACAGACAGGGCATCAATGGACTCCCCATTCAAAAGAATATCCATCTTGACAAGACGACTTTCTTTATAGCCGATCATTTCGTAATCAAAGGAAGCATACCCTTTTGTGCTTGACTTCAGTGTGTCAAAGAAATCATAAACAATTTCCGATAACGGGATTTCATAAACAATATTGACCCGGTTGGCATCAAGATATTTCATATCCTGATACTCTCCCCGTTTTTTCTGGCAAATCTCCATGACAGGTCCCACGTATTCGTTGGGAACCATCACTTCCGCTTTGACAAAAGGTTCGCTGACATAATCAATCTGTTGAGAATCCGGCATGTTTGACGGATTATCAATAATCAGCTGTTCACCGTCCGTCAGGTTGATTTCATAAATAACACTTGGCGCTGTGGTAATAAGATCGATATTGAATTCACGTTCGATGCGCTCCTGAATGATCTCCATGTGCAGAAGACCTAGGAATCCGCAGCGAAAACCAAAACCGAGCGCTTGGGAAGACTCAGCTTCAAACTGAAGGGACGCATCATTCAGTTCGAGCTTCTCGAGGGCTTCCCGTAAATCATTATACTTATTCGTATCGAGGGGATACAAACCGCAAAAGACCATCGGGTTCAATTTCCGGTAACCCGGCATCGGTTCAGCCGTCTGACGTTTCGCATGTGTAACCGTATCACCGACACGGGAATCCGCCACATTTTTTATGGATGCAATCATATACCCGACGTCACCGACCGTTAACTCTTCTTTTTCCGTCGGTTTCGGTGTGAATACACCGATTTCCTGAGCTTCAAATTCTTTTCCGGTTGCCATCATTTTAATTTTATCACCCGGCTTTACCGTACCTTCCATAACCCTCATATAGACAATAACGCCACGGTAAGGATCATATAGCGAATCGAAAATCATCGCTTTTAATGGCGCTTCCGGATCTCCTGCCGGAGCAGGCACATGTTTGACAATAGATTCAAGGATTTCGTCGATACCGACACCATCCTTGGCCGAAGCCAATATACAGTCATCCATCGGCAGACCGATAACCTCTTCGACCTCTGCCTTCACCCGTTCGGGTTCCGCACTCGGCAAATCGATTTTATTAATAACCGGAATGATCTCCAGGTCGTTATCCAGAGCGAGATAGACGTTGGCAAGTGTCTGTGCCTCAATTCCCTGTGCAGCATCCACGATCAGAAGTGCCCCTTCACAGGCTGCGAGACTTCGTGAGACTTCATAAGCAAAGTCGACATGTCCGGGTGTATCGATTAAGTGAAAGATATATTCTTCGCCATCATTGGCCGTGTATGTCAGTTGAACAGCATTTAATTTGATGGTAATACCACGTTCACGCTCGAGATCCATTGCATCGAGCATCTGATCTTTCATCTCTCTTTGCGTCAGCGCACTGGTTTTTTCAAGAATCCGGTCTGCGAGCGTAGATTTTCCGTGATCAATATGGGCAATAATCGAGAAATTCCGGATCCGGTCTCTTCTTTTCAAACGTTCTTCTGGTTTCATAACATGCGTTCACTCCTGTCAGTCTAAACAAAGTTTGTGACTTGTCCGTTCTTTTTCCGTTCGGTATTGACAAACGAAAGGCTGTCACAACAATACTCTCTGTGCCTGCATCACAGCATGAATCTATAGATGCACACTTGCCAATTATCAAGGTGGTCGCAGGATCAGCCACTCGTATGCTTCAGGCAAATGTATGTCTAAGAACACCTACGTCCTGAACACTAGCTAACATTATAGCAAGGAATGCATGCACCATTCAATTCTTTTCTTTGCAATCTGTCAGCCTTTCAAGTAATTTCACTTAACGCCGAAAGAAAATCTTATTGCATTTTAAATACGCATTTGATAAAATCCATAGTGTTGCACGCTAAACCATCCGTAAACGTATAACAGGATACACAACGGTGAGTTTTGAGGAGGTGAATCCCGATGGCAAATATTAAATCGGCTAAGAAACGCGTACTGACAAACGAAAAGCGTCGTGCTCAAAATGCATCTTTCAAGTCAGATCTGCGCAGTTCTGTAAAAGTGTTCAATACTAAAGTTGAACAAAAAGACGTTGAAGGTGCGAAAGCCGCTTTCACAACAGCAGTTAAGAAAATTGACAAGGCTGTGAACCGTGGTGTTTACCACAAGAACAAGGCTGCCCGTCAAAAATCTGCTCTTCAGCAGAAAATGAACGGATTAGGCGCATAATAAAGAACAGCAGAGCGGTTATCCGCGCTGCTGTTTTTTATTATTTTGAATCAGCCACGTTCACGTTGCCAATGGGCATTTGTCAGCTGCGCATCTGACAAACATCAAACCTCCATGCTTTTATTCCGTTTCAGGATAAACAGCTCGACACCAAGTTCGTCTGAAATTCGTCCGGTTTTAATCTGATGATCTAATTCGGCCAGTTCATCAATCTGCTTTAACAAATCATGTTTACGGAAGCTTGAAACCTGTTTGGCTGCAAGTTTTACCACATAGGGATGAATCTTCAGTTTCCCCGCCATCGCTTTTTCACTGTATCCCTGGTCTTTTAATTCTTTAACCTGATGAAGAATTCTGAACTGCCTCACCACAAGGGCCAGTATTTTAATTGGCGCCTCTTTTTGCTTTAGCAAATCTTTATAAATTTTCATCGCTTCATCAATCCGCTGTTTAACCGTTGCATCCACGAGAGCAAAAATATCTTCTTCGAGAGACCTCGCCACGAGATCGTAAACGATCTCTTTTGTGATCACCCCGCCGTCTGCGGCATAGAGAGTGAGTTTATTGATTTCAGAAGACATGATCATGAGATCTGCGCCCGTCAATGTTAAAAAAGCATCAGCTGCTTCCTTCTCAAATTGCACCTCCGCATCCGCAGATTTAGCGGAGATCCAGTCTCTCAATTCACGTTCACTCATAGGTTCGGCTTTAAAAACTCTAGTCTGTTTCTTCAGTTCCTTGACCAGTTTTTTACGCTCATCGAGCTTTTCATAGGAAGCCATAATAATCATTACGGTCTCTTCAGGGGCCTGTGATACATAGGTCAAAAGCGCATCGGTATTATGTTCCACATCCGTTTTCGGTTTCTGGGCAGTCAAAAACCACGGATCACGGATCAATACAACCCGCTTGCCTCCCATAAACGGGAAGGTAAATGCTTCTTCCACCGCAAGCTCAATCGGAATTTCATTCATATCAAATTTACTGTAATTAAAATCATATTCATCATCTGACAGAGACTGACGCAGGATACGCTGCATCACGTCCTCCATCAGGTACGTTTCAGTGCCGTAAAGCACATAAACACGATCCATGTTCCCCTGATCAATATCCTGGATAAGCTTCATATAAGACATTTCACACACCCCTGCCCCAATTCATTTAAATATTGTTCAGCACGTCTAATCAGGCTCCTGTCAAGTCTATCTGATTTTACACAGAAAAAAAAGTTCTCTTTTTCAACTGCTCAATTGTGGATTTTTTGTGAACAGTGAATTATACTGAGAATGTAATGGGAGGGATCATATATGAACGAATTCGAAAAGGATGTTCAATCCAAACGAAATGATGCCATCGACAGCGGTATAGGTTTCGTAGCAAGTTTTGGGTTTTTTGCAACTATTTTCATCATTGCGAACGTCATCGATCTCTTTTTTGGTGGATGATCGGTCCGCAAAAGGAGCGGTTTGCCGCTTCATAAATGAGCAACGTCTCTTTTGGGGAAGAGATGTTGCTTATTTTTTATGGACCTTCACCGACCACTCTCCATTCTTCACCCTGATCTGCACGGCACCCGTATCCGCCGTCGAGAATGAACCGGCCCCAAACTGGGACAGACGTTCAACGACCTCTTCATGAGGATGACCATAGCGGTTGTTTTCCCCGGCGGAAATAATGCTGATCGCCGGCATGGCTCTCGACAAAAATGCTTCACCGCTTGAAGTGTGACTCCCATGATGTGCAACCTTCAGGATTTGAACAGATCTGATCAGTTCCTCCTGAACAAGTTCTGTTTCCACATCAGACTCAATGTCCCCTGTGAAAAGGAAGCTGACCCCTTCGATGTGCGAATCCAATACGAGTGAAAGATCATTTTCCGAAAGTGTTCCCTCATCGTTAGGGTGAATAATCCGAAACCCTGATCCGCCCTCATACCACGCCATTCCTCTTTGCCCTCGGCTGATTGACGTTCCCTGCTCATTCAGACACCGTAAACTGTCCTTCATGATCTGTTCCTGATCCATTGCTCCGCCATAGATGGCCTTCTTTATCCGAAAACGATCTGAAAGTTTACAGACCTCACCCACATGATCCTCATGCCCATGAGTCAATACCAGAAGATCCACGGACGAAATGCCCTGACCTCGTAAAAACGGTTCAATATCATAATCAAACGGACCACTTGATTCGTGATGATGCCAGGAAGGCACGCCACCTGTATCCACGATGTAGACTCCCTGTCGATGCGGAAGTTCAATGACTGCGGCATCACCCTGCCCGACATCCAAAAATGTCACAGTCGCGCCCCGATCGAGATAGGGCTGAACGTAAACGAACGTCAAAACGGCGAGAAAAACCGTGAACCCCTTCGTAAATGCATACCTGCCGCTCTTCTCCCACAAAAGAAAGAAACCCGCAGAACCTGCACAAAGTACGAGCAGCATCCAGGTATCCGGTTTACCGAATAAAAGTGAAGAATAGGCCGATTCACTGGTCCAAAGGAGAAAACCGTCCATCACCGATAACAACATTTCAGTCAATCCCGTCACCTTCACTGTGACTGAAGGCCACAGCCACAGTCCGAAAACCGTCAGAAAAGCCCCCGGCAAGAGGAAGATTGTAACAGCCGGAACCATGAGCAAATTCATAAATACGGCGAAGAGGCTCCACTCAAAAAAGATCGAAATCATGACAGGAGCAGCAATAATTTGCGCTGCCAGCGTCACTTTCATCAGCTGCGTAATCCGGTTGCCCTGGCTCAAAAGCGGAGATGACATAATCAGGGCAAAAGAGGTCAGAAAACTGAGTTGAAACCCCACATGGTAGAGATAGTAGGGATTCACAGTCAATAAGGCTATAAACACGATGGAAATACCGTCGACTGCTTTCAGTTTCCAACCGCTTTTCGCTGCAAGAATGACAGCAGCAACAGTTAATGAAGCCCGCATCACCGAGGGGGCGCCACCTGCGAGGATCATATAGACAGGAAGCATGGCAAGCAATATCCAAAGTGCCCGCTCTCTTGTAATCCCCAATCGTAACAGCAAACTGTTCATTGCGAGCGTCAGCAGTCCGACATGAAGACCCGAAACCGCAAGGAGATGAATGACGCCAAGCCTCTGATAGGCCTCAATCACCGAAGGGTCCACTGATGAGCGGTCGCCATAAACAAGGGCAAGAACCAATGCCGCTGTTTTCGGGCTCGTTTCTCCGATTGCAATGTCGACCCGTTCCATTGCCTGTCCCCGAAACCGGATCAGCCTGTAATAACCTCCCGCTTTCTCAGGTAAACAGGACAGTTGACCGGGACTGATAAACGTCTGAAAAAAGATCTTATCCCGTTCGAGAAACCGACCGTAATCAAAGCCGTGCGGATTGCCCGGAGGCTCCGGTTGAACAAGGTCAGGTGCCGTAATTCTGCAGGTCATGCCAGCCGTGACAGTTGGAGAGGCCGATTCCTGTTCATTCAAATACACCTGAACTCTTCCTCCTGTGCCATCCTCCTTCATCACAAAACGCCTGCTGTTTCCGGAAGCAGTCAAAACCGGTACATCATGAACAACTCCTGTGAGATAATCGGGCATCTCTTCAAAAACAGGCCGATCAAGATCGCTTCTCACCATCAACAGTAAAATGAAAACGGCCAACGTCACCAGAGGAATCGCGCAAGTACGGATGAGCGAACGCTGCCCCTTCGATTTGAGAACGAATAATATCCCTGTATGTGATAAAAATCCGAAAACAACGAGGACCGGCCATTCATGATCGTTTTTCAGTAAAATGATGAGAACCGTGAGAAAAGCAGTCAGTGGCCAGACGCTCATGGCATTCCTGCTCCTGATACCTTAATCAGCGAGCGTAACGTCTCAAAGGTTTTATCCCCGATTCCAGGGACCTGAACGAGCTCTTCTTCGTTTGTAAAAGGACCATGTTCGTCTCTGTACTGAATGATGGCCGCGGCTTTTGCAGGACCGATACCAGGCAATGTTTCGAGAGCCGCATGATCGGACCCGTTTAAACAAACAAGACCGTCATCTTCTTCCATCGTTGCCCATGCCGTTTCCATCATGTTTTCCGGCGATACACCAACTGCCTCTCCGGCCATTTCATACGGAACATAAACAACCATCTCATCACTCAGCCTCGATGCAAGGTTAATACCGTCGTGTGCAGCTGTATCAGTAAATCCTCCGGCTTCCATGACCGCATCGAGAACACGGTCATCACTTTGCATGCGATAAACACCGGGCCGCCTCACAGCTCCCTTCACATCGATATAGATCCCGCTGTCATGTTGCACGGCGGGTTCCTCTACATCAAGATCATCAAAGGCTCCATCCGAAAACTCAGAAACGTCCCCGTCAGACCAATCCTCCCATTCCTTAATCTCTGTTGCACCTGTCATGGAGAACCCGGAAAACCAGGTCAAAGCAAGCATCAATAAAAAACCTGCACCGGCACTGATCAGAATCAGTTTCCAGTTCGCGAGCACATGTTTCATAGCCATACCTCCAAATGTTATGGTAATAAATGGGGCTTGCTCATGTGCTGTACGATCCGTTCCGGTACAGCTATAAATATATAGGGTATAGAGTAGGTGATTCCAATCAGTGTGGATAACGGGGAACAGCAGGATATGAATTCGCTGCTGAATAAATGCGGGGGAAAAACACCCGGATCTTAAGCAAAACCGGCAGGACAATTGAAGCATGCCGTGCCGATCACGCAAAATATAAATGTCTATTTTTTCTTTGCTCTGAAGAAGATCCGGTCTGATTCTTCTTTTATATCTTCTCTTCCAAAAGCGGACGTCATGACAATATCGGTAAAGCCTGCTGATCGGAGCATGCGCTCATACTTATCCGGACCAAATGTTCGTTGATAATGCTCTTCATCGAAACGGTCATATGTCCCGGCACCATTCAATTTAAAAAACGTCATGATGTGGTGCACACTGAGGGGAGCGTCTCCCTGCTCGCTGAACCAGATGTAAGACACATCTTCCCCATTCTCCCCATACATCTGGTTATTGAAAATCTCTTCCATTTTATATGGAGAATGCACATCAAACAGAAACTCGCCTCTTGAGCGGAGTGTCTGAAAGATTCGGTTGAAGGTTTGGACCACACTTTCTTCATCATGAAGATAATTCAGACCGTCACAGAAGATTATCACGCCATCCAACTCATGAAAACCTTCGAGCGTTCTCATGTCCTGTTGGACAAACGGAATCTGAAGGTTTGCAGATCGTGCTTTCGCATCGGCGATCGTGAGCATATCCAACGAAATGTCCACTCCCTGCACCTGAAAACCGCTCTTTGCAAGCTCGATGGTGAATGTCCCGGTCCCGCAAGCGAGATCGAGAACAGATGCCCCCGGCTTCAAATAATCCCTCGTGTACGAAAGCCATTCATCATAAGGCGCATCATCCATCAGTTGATCATACACAGATGAAAAGTGCTGATACATCAGACTGTCCCCTTTCAGGAGTTGGTTTGGAGGATTGTGTCTGCTTCGATGGTTTTGGCATCGGCCCACAATTTTTCCAGGTTGTAATACAGCCTTTCGTCTTTGTGGAACACATGAACAACGACATCCTTTAAATCAATCAGGACCCACCGTGCTTCACTCAGACCTTCAAGTCGCTTGACTTCAATCCCCTGTTCTTGGGCCGCATTTTTCACTTCTCTTGCAATCGCTTCAACCTGTGTTTCGGAGTTCCCGTGTGTGACGACAAAGTAATCTGCAACAAGCGATATTCCCTGCATATCCATGGCAATGGTCTGATGACCATTCTTATCATCGATGGCTTTAACAGCCAGTGTTAACAATTCTTTTGTATCCATAACGCATACATCATTCCTTCTCTGTTTGTATCAGTTGATATAAATCATTATACCCTTTAAATGTATCCGGGTAAATCGGCAATCGTTTACCCGCTAAAAACCGGATGCTGTTTGACAACGCTTCGAAACACGCTTCATCCAAATCCCGTTTTGCCGTTTCTCTTGTTTCATTAGCCTGTTTAAATGTCCGTCCCGGCTCAATATAATCTGCAAGAAACACAATTTTTTCTTCCCTGCTCATGCCGGATCGGCCCGTCGTGTGGTAACGGATCGCGTTCAATATCTCCTCGTCGTTGACGCCAAGCTCTCGCTTCACATACACCGCACCGACAAAAGCATGAAGGATGTCATCTCCATAGTCCAGAAGATCATCAGGCAAATCGTCCATGTTTCTCACCTCTTGACGCATCTCCTCGGCCTGTCGGTATTTCGCGTAGTCATGAAGGATCGCCGCCAAACGGATCGTTTCGCGTGAACCGCCATACTTTTTTTGCAAGGCATCCGCAGTCTCAACGACACGGACCGTATGCTCATACCGTTTAGGTTTCAAGGCCTTCCTGACATGATCAAACGCCTGTTTTTCATTCATACAGACCCCGCTCCTTTATATAGTCATACACTTTCTCATAAAGTAAAAACCGGTTGTTATTGCCTTGTCTGATTCGCTCACGAATCTCCGTTGATGATACCTCGAGAGAAACGTCATCCAGGATTACGAGCTCCTTTGGAACCAGCGTCTCAGGAAGTGCATAGCCCGGTCTCAAGAGAACGGTAAATGGCAACAGAGTACTTAATTGATCTGCTTTGTGCCATTGGTGAAACCCGCTGAGGCTGTCACCGCCCATAATGAACTCGAATTGAACGTCCGGATAGGTATGAATCAGCTCCTCGACAGTATCCACCGTATAAGAACGGCCCGGCCTCTTAATTTCGATGTCGCAGAGGCGAAATGACGGATCCGTTTCCGTCACCGACCTGACCATGGCCAGACGGTCATTCACGGTTGATTCACTCGGTACAGCTTTATGAGGAGGGATGGCATTTGGCAACCACCAGACTTCATCGAGGTTCCTGTTGAGTCTTGCTTCTTCAGCCATAATCAGGTGTCCAATATGCGGTGGATCAAATGTGCCTCCAAGTATACCGGCTCGCTTCATAAAAACCTCCTGTCAGCGGGGAAGTTCAATCGTTTTATTTTCTTCGGATTCTTTATACAGAATAATTGTGTTGCCGATAATTTGCACTGTTTCGGCGTCTGCACCTTCTGACAGCTCTCTTGCAACATCATGCTTGTCTTCCGAGCAGTTTTGCAGAATGCTGACCTTAATCAGCTCTCTTGCTTCGAGGGCCTCTCCAACCTGCTTAATCAGATTAGCATTAACGCCTGCTTTCCCCACCTGAAAGATCGCTTTCAGGCTGTGAGCTTCTCCCCGCAAATATCTTTTTTGTTTTCCACTGAGCATATTTATCCTCCTAATTGATCGAGAACGGTTTGGCGCATAATATCACGCGGTGCCGTTTTTCCTGTCCATTTTTCGAATGCCAGTCCGCCCTGCAGGACGAACATATTGAGCCCGTTTTGTGTCTTCGCACCTTTTTGACGGGCCATCTTAAGTAACCGGGTTTCCATCGGGTTATATATCAGATCTGTCACGATGGTATCACGCCCGAGCATTTCAAGAGAAATCGGGATGTTATCCACATTGGGTGACATGCCGACGGAGGTCGTATTGATCACCAGATCAAACTCCATCAGTCTCGCCTGTGCGAGACTCAGAGTCAAGGATCTAGAGGCTGCATACGGTTTGCATGCCTTTGCAAGTTCACCGGCCTTGGTTTCCGTTCGGTTTGCTACATACAACTCCTTGACTTCTTTCGATGCAAGCGTCATGGCGACCGCCCGCGCTGCACCTCCTGCACCGATGATCAGGACGCGCATGTCCGTGAGCGGATGAGTCAGAAGTGGCCTCAGTCCTTCAAGATAACCCGCCCCGTCTGTATTAAAACCGGTGAGTACGCCATCATCATTCACAATGGTATTCACAGCTCCGATCCGCTCGGCAAGGGGGTCAATCGCATCGAGATGCTTCATAACATCGACTTTATGAGGAATGGTCACGTTGACTCCGCGGATTCCGAGGGCCCTGACCCCTTTTACTGCATCCTGGAGACCTTCAGGCTTCACATGAAAGGCGTGATAAGCCCCGTCAATCCCGGCATGCGAGAGGGCGGCTTCATGCATGGCAGGTGACATGCTGTGTTCAATTGGATCTCCAAAAACTCCAAAGATTTGTTTCATCTGATTCCCCCCGTTCCTGATTGGTACATCGATAATCAACGTCAACACGTCATTTTATCATGCATTGTATCAAACTTTTAAAAAAGAGAAGGCCGGATACTGACTTCAACGCCTTCCGGCACATAGGAGGCAACAATTGCCCCCGGTCCATCAACGGTCACCCAACCGAGACCGGAATAAACGATGTCAAATTTCCCTGCGTCCACTTTCCATTCCTTACGTTTTAATGGAGGGAAATGATCCAACTCGCTGCCCGATGGCGGAGAAAGCTGATCACCAAGCTGTGTTTCATACAGTCTGTCCGCTTTTTCCAGTTTTGTGCGATGGATATACAGATCATTGGACATAAAGACAATAAAAGACTGTCTGTCTCCTTTGAGAAAATCTATCCGGCCAAGACCGGCAAAAAAGATGGACTGTTCTTCAGACAGCTGAAAAATTTTCGGTTTGACCTCTTTTCGTGGCAATATGGTCTTCAGTGTCGACCTGTCCACACGGTGCGCCATCTGATGTGTATTGATTATCCCCGGCGTATCGTAAAGGGAAGATCCGTCATCAAGCGGCACATCGATCATGTCAAGAGTCGTTCCCGGAATGTTGGATGTCGTAATCATCAGTTCATCCGCAGCACCGTACTCTTTCAAAAGCCGGTTGATAAACGTTGATTTCCCCGTATTCGTACTGCCGGCAATGAACACATCTTTGCCGTTACGGTATTCTTCAATAAGATCGGCAGCTTCAAGTACACCTTCGCCGGTTTCGGCACTCATGAGATGAACATCAACAGGTTTGAGCCCTTTTTCCTTGGCTGCCCTTTTCATCCAGTGAATGACCTTCGGCCGTTTGACTGATTTCGGCAGTAAGTCCACTTTATTCCCAATAAGCAGCACCGGGTTCTCTCCCACATAACGCTGCAGACCATTCAGCCAACTGCCGTCAAAATCAAAAATATCGACGACCTTGACAACCAGTCCGTCCCTGGCACCAAGCTGATTCAGAATCCGCAAAAAATCGTCATCCGTGAGTGATACATCCTGAACTTCATTGTAATGCTTCAGACGATAACAGCGCTGACAGATGACAACCTCCCGCTCAAGAGCCGAAGGCGGCGTGTAGCCCGTTGCCTCCTTATGCTCTGTTTGTATGGTAACGCCGCATCCGGCGCAGATTAACGCTTCTTGCTCTCGATCAGATCCCATTCAATTAACCCCTTTCGTTTCATTAAACTGAACACTCTTCGTTCCATCATACGGTTGAACTTGGTAAAGATGCCATCTGTCGGTTTAACCGGGACGACGAGAATGGTATTGAACCCGCCGCGATTGCCACCGAGAACGTCTGTCATCAGCTGATCACCGATAACCACCGCTTGTTTTTTACTGCCATTCAACAGCTTTATCCCCTGTTCAAATCCGCCGGTCAGCGGCTTCTTTGCACGATAAATAAACGGGATGTTCAAAGGCTTTGCAAAAGCCCGGACCCGTTTTTCATTGTTGTTGGACACGATGACGATGGCAAACCCTTCTTTTCGCAGATGGGTAAACCATGCCTCGAGTTCTTCTGTTGCATTCGCCTGATCCCATGCTACAAGCGTATTATCAAGATCCGTTATGATATAACGGATTCCTGCTTCCTTCAACCCCTGAACGGATATATCAAATACCGTGGGCACATACTGACTAGGGATGAATTTCTTTAACACCCTTTACCCCTCTTTTCATTTTTTTTCGTCATAAGACTGCTCATACTAATCTATCATACCTTTTTCTGACGTCAAATATCAAACCGAATTCCGTCAAGAACGATATTTATAAAATTTTTTTGCGGCGATTATTATATGGGTTTCTTCATATTTATAAAGGGGTAGAAAAACAGATAGCTCATCAGGCTTCAAGGGGTGCAAGGGCTTTCGATTTATATTATAATTTTATTTATGCAAAAGTGAGAATGGAACAATTGCGCGCAGATTAACGTTTGACAGGTGTATCGGGGCATGTCAACGTTATCTTTGTGTTGATTGCAAAAAATCTTAGCAAGCCGGAAATCATAGAATTTACTACGAGGGAGGTATATCATTTGTCTACGCTTCATTTTATTCCGTTACTGCCATTTATCGTGGCCGTATTGATTCCATTCCTGTATAAAAAGTTCAGACACATACATACAGGATGGTTTTTGTTACCTGTTCCACTGATCATTTTTATTTTTATGCTCCAATACCTGCCTTTCAGCGGTGATCCGTTTCAGGAAGTCAGTTATACCTTTGACTGGGTTCCTTCACTCGACATTGCCTATACGGTCTATGTCGACGGATTAAGCCTCTTGTTTACCCTGCTGATCAGCGGGATTGGCACCTTGGTGGTTCTCTATTCCATCTACTATATTGCGAATAAAAAAGATGAACCGCTAAACAATTTTTATGTGTACTTAATGATGTTTATGGGGGCAATGCTCGGTGTCGTTTTATCTGATAACCTGATTGTCCTTTATGTATTCTGGGAGTTGACCAGTCTGTCGTCTGCTCTGTTAATCGGATACTGGTTCCATAAAGAACGGTCCCGTTACGGTGCCCAGAAATCCATGATGATAACGGTAGCCGGTGGCTTTGCCATGCTCGCCGGTTTCACATTGCTGTATCTCATGGCCGGTACGTTCAGTATCCGCGGCATCATCGACGTTGCCGATCAGATTGCAGCCAGTCCTTATTTCATTCCGGCTATGCTCCTGATCCTCGCAGGTGCCTTTACGAAATCTGCGCAGTTTCCATTTCACATCTGGCTTCCTGACGCCATGGAAGCTCCGACTCCGGTCAGTGCGTATCTGCACTCGGCCACTATGGTTAAAGCAGGTATTTATCTTGTTGCAAGACTGACACCTGTTTTTGGCGGACAGGCAGAATGGTTTTGGATCATCACGTCATTCGGGCTCTTCACGCTCCTGTGGGGCTCCGTATCCGCCGTAAGGCAGAAAGACCTGAAAGGGATTCTTGCCTTTTCAACGGTCAGTCAACTCGGTTTAATTATGAGTCTGCTCGGTATGGGCTCCGCCGCATTCCATTATGGACTCGATGACGGGCAGTCTCTTTATACGGTTGCAATCCTGGCAGCTGTGTTTCACCTCTTTAATCACGCGACATTTAAAGGTAGTCTCTTTATGGTTGTCGGGATTATCGACCACGAGACCGGTACTCGTGATATCCGTAAACTCGGCGGCCTGATGGCGATCATGCCAGTAACGTTTACAATCTCTCTCATCGGCATTGCCTCAATGGCAGGGCTGCCGCCTTTTAACGGCTTCCTGAGTAAAGAGCTCTTCTTTGAAGGTGTGCTGAATGCAACAGCGGTTGATATCTTCAGCGGTCAGTTTCTGATGGCCATCTTCCCGGTTGTCGCCTGGATCGCTTCCGTGTTTACCTTCGTATACTCGGCAAATATGCTGTTCCAGACCTTCACCGGAAAGCATAAGCCGGATGAACTGCCGAAACATGCCCACGAAGCACCTGTCGGTATGCTGATTTCACCGGCGGTACTTGCAGCTATGGTTATTTTCTTCGGTCTGTTCCCGAACCTGTTGGCCTATACCATCATTGAACCTGCCATGCAGGCCATAATCCCTGGACTCACAGCTCCAGGCGAACAGTTCTACATCAATATCTATCACTGGCACGGGATCAATACCGAGCTTCTGATGACTCTCGGTGTTGTCTTTATCGGGATTGCCATTTTCCTGAATATGCGAAAACTCGAACAGACGGCATTTTATGCCGGTGAACGGGATCCGTTGAACTGGTTTTACGATAATGGTCTGACGGGACTCATCAGCGGAGCACAGAAAGTTGATGGCGTTCAAATGACAGGGAAATTGCGACACTACTTTATGTATATGTTTGTATTCCTGATTCTTGTCATTGGCTATGCACTGATCACGACCGGTTCCATCGCCATTGATTTCAGTGAAACAGCCGGCATTTCGCCTTACCTGTTCCTGATCGTTGCTGCGACAACCCTTGCAACGGTAGCCATTCCGTTTGTCTCCAAGCGGATACCGGCCATCGTCCTCTTGGGAATTGTCGGCTTCCTTGTTGCCCTCTTATTTGTTGTTCTGCGGGCTCCGGATCTGGCGTTGACACAGCTCCTCGTTGAAACAGTGATGGTGGTACTCTTACTGTTGGCGTTCTATCATTTGCCGGAGCTGAAGTCAGAAAGCTTCAAACCTGTATTCAAGGTGACCAACCTTCTGATTTCAATTGGTGTTGGTACTGTTGTAACACTTGTCGCATTGAGTGCTCATGCGTTCAGTACAGAAAATCCAATTTCGCCAATCTCTGATTATTTTGTCGAAAATGCCTACGCTCTTGCAGGCGGTCAGAACATCGTCAACGTTATCCTCGTTGACTTCCGAGGTCTTGATACGCTCTTAGAAGTGCTGGTTCTCGGTATTGTGGGACTTGCCGTAGTGGTTCTGATTAAATATAAAGCTTCGGGGAGGGATGAAGTATGAAAAATACCCCGATCCAATTGCATGTGATTACACGAATCGTGGCCTTTATCATTCTCGCCTTCTCCGTGTTTCTGTTTTTTGCCGGTCACAACAACCCCGGCGGCGGATTTATCGGTGGACTGATGACGGCCTCGGCACTGGTTTTGCTTTATTTAAGCTTTGATCTGAAAACCATCAGACGTGTGATTCCGTTTCAATACGACAAAATCATCGCAGCAGGCCTTCTGATTGCCATTTTGACAGGGATCGTCGGTATGCTGTTCGGATTTCCGTATTTGACACAGTTCTTCGATTATTTTAATTTACCGATTCTCGGTGAGACTGAGTTGACCACGGCACTGCCTTTTGATTTGGGAATCTATATGGTCGTTGTCGGTTTCACCCTGCTCACCATCCTGACGATTGCGGAGGATGATAGCTGATGGAAATACTCATGATATTTATGATTGGCATACTCGTTACTGTCGCCACGTATTTAATTTTGACAAAAAGCCTGTTGCGTGTGATTCTCGGCGTGATTATTCTCTCACACGGGGCTCACCTGCTTTTACTGACACTGTCAGGACTGAAGACCGGCTCCCCTCCTCTCCTTGGAGAAGAAGCCGCCTCATACTCCGATCCGCTGCCTCAGGCACTGATTCTGACGGCGATTGTTATCGGATTTGGTATCACTGCTTTTATGCTCGTATTGGCCTACCGGACATATAAAGCACATGGAACTGATAATTTTGATGAATTAAGGGGATCTGAAGATGATTAATCTTGTCATATTGCCTGTACTCATCCCGATGCTTGTAGGGGTTGTACTCATTTTCTTAAAAGAGTACAAAAACGCCCAGCGAATCATCACTGTCACCTCAATGGCACTGATTTTCCTGGTTTCAACTGCCCTCGTCTACCTGGCATATACGGATGGGATCCAAACGATAGCCCTTGGTGACTGGCCTGCACCATTTGGGATCATACTTGTCGGCGACCTGTTATCAACCTCGTTAGTCTGGCTAGCGAGTATTCTGGGTCTGGTTACCCTGTTTTTCGCCTATCAGACATTCACCGCAGAACGGGAGTACAATTACTTTCATCCCTTCTTTCTTTTTCTGATTGTCGGGGTAAACGGCTCTTTTCTGACAGGTGACCTGTTTAACCTCTTCGTCTTTTTCGAAGTGATGCTGATTTCTTCCTTCATTCTGATCTCATTCGGAAGCGGGAAATACCAGCTGAGAGAATCGCTGAAATACGTGATTATCAATACCGTCTCATCGATGTTCTTTATCATCGCCGTTGCCTATATTTACGGCGTGACCGGGACTCTGAACCTTGCCGATTTATCCGTGAAAGTCGCTGAGCTTTATGAAGCAGGCAATTCCGGCATACTAACGGTAATCGGTCTCGTTTTCCTGTTCGTCTTTGGTACGAAGAGTGCGATTTTCCCACTCTATTACTGGCTGCCTCATTCCTATTTTGCGCCACCCGCAGCCATCGCAGCCCTCTTTGGCGGACTGCTTACCAAAGTCGGTGTATACACCATCATGCGAATGTACACACTCGTCTTCCATCACGATCAGATGATTTACACCATTTTGCTCATCGTCGGTGGTCTGACAATGTTTATCGGGGTTCTTGGAGCCGTTGCCCAGTTTGACTTTAAACGGATCCTTGCCGTTCATATCGTCTCTCAGGTCGGTTATATGATCATGGGTATCGGGATTGGAACAAGCCTCGCGATCGCAGGCACGTTCTATTTCCTCGCTCACAATATCATTGTCAAATCCGCACTGTTCTTCTTCGCCGGTGCCACCGAGCATGTCTCAGGCACATCGCATCTGAAGAAGATGAGCGGGCTTTTGAAGACTCACCCGTATCTCGGCTGGCTGTTCTTCATCTCAGCCATTTCCCTTGCCGGTATTCCGCCACTGAGCGGGTTCTTCGGTAAGTTTGCCCTGATTGTGGCAGGTCTCGAAGCCGGGCATTATTTCGTCATCTTTGTCAGCCTCTTGACCGGGGTTCTGACGCTGTTCTCCATGATGAAGATTTTCATCACCTCATTCTGGGGTGAAGTCAAGTTTCCCGATCATGCTGCTTCCGAGAAAAAACCGGTCGGAAAGCTTCTGTTACCGGTCCTTCCGCTGGTCTTTTTGACCATTCTGCTCGGGGTGGCCGCAGAACCTTTCTTCGCCTTTTCAATGGAAATGGGAGAGCAGCTGACGGATCCGTCAATCTATATTGAATCTGTACTGAAGGAGTAGGTGCTATGGCTTTTCAAATTTTATTAAACATCGGTCTGGCCTTCATTTGGATGTTACTTCAAAATGAGTATACATTCCTTGATTTCTTTATCGGCTACCTCGTCGGTGTTGCCCTGCTCTATGTTCTGCGCAGGTTCCTTCACTTTGATTTTTATTTCCGGCGGGTGATTGCCCTCTTCAAATTGCTGATCCTGTTTATGTACAAGTTGATCTTGTCCAATATAGACATGATCAAGATCGTATTAAGCCCGAAAATGAACATCCAGCCCGGGATCATTGCCATCCCGACAAAGCTTCGGACGGACTGGGAAGTGACTCTTTTGGCAAACCTGATTTCCTTAACACCAGGAACACTGACCATGAACTTCTCTGAGAATGGCCGCACACTCTATGTGCACTCCATTCATGTTCCTGACAAGGAAAAAGCAATTGAAGAAATCCGACAGTCCTTTGAACGGGCCATCATGGAGGTGACGCACTGATGTTGACAACTGTATCATCCATCGTACTCATCATCATGGCCATCTCCATTCTGATCACGACAATCCGGGCTTTGATTGGCCCTACCGTCGCTGATCGCATTGTGGCCCTCGATACGATTGGAATCAACCTGATCGGCTTCATTGCCATTCTGATGATTATTCAGGATACGATCGCTTATGCAGAAGTCGTTCTTGTCATTGCCATTCTGGCCTTTATCGGATCCGTTGCGATTGCTAAATTTGTGGAAGGGGGTGTCGTCCTTGACCGAGATCGTCATTAGTGTGTTTCTCATCATGGGGGCGGCGCTCAGCCTCCTTGGTGCCATTGGAATCGTACGTTTCCCCGATGTATACGGAAGACTGCATGCAGCGACTAAAAGCGCTACGCTTGGCGTTATCAGCATTATCACAGGTGTCTTTCTGTTTTTCCTATGGATTGACGGAATCGTCGTCGGAAAACTCCTGTTAACGATCATTTTCGTTTTCCTGACAGCTCCGGTGGCTGCATTTATGATTGCACGTTCCGCATACAACACTAACGTTAAAATGTGGGGAAATAACCAGCAGGATGACCTTGCTGAAGCAATGAAAAAACAAAAAAAACAAGGATAAAGAACTGCTTCTTTATCCCTCAGCTAAAAGGATTCACAACCAATACAAAATCAAGCACCTGATCCGCTCAGGTGCTTGATTTTTGTATGTATTCCTTGTCATTCCGGGATCTGTCATACCGGATCATATGGTCAATTGCTTCCTGTACACAAAAGGACCCGGCATGAGCCGGATCCTTTTCGTCTGCATTACACCGTTTCTTTTTTCAATTCTGCATGTTTGACCGCGTCGGCCAATAAGTCAACGATATGAACACCGTCCATTTCAGACGATTTCCCTTCACGTTCAATACCGAGTCTCATCTGCAGGAGACAGCCAGGGTTAGCCGTGACAATTGTTGTAGCCTTGGTTTTGTATACTTCCTGCATTTTCACATCGAGAATCTGCATGGACATCTCTTTTTCAACAAGATTATACGTACCGGCAGAACCACAGCACCGGTCAGCATCCACCATTTCCACAAAATGTACCCCTTTGATCTGTTTTAACAGTTCTCTAGGTGCGGAGAAGGTTTTCATAACATTGCGGAGGTGACAGGAATCCTGATACGTGACAATACGTTCAGGGAGAGACATTTCAGGAAGACCTGCATCAAGCAGAATTTCTGAAATATCCATGACCCGGCTGCTGAATCGCTCAGCGCGCTCTTTCCATTCCGGATCATTTTTGAGCATATATCCATAATCATGAAGGACAGCACCACAGCCGCCTGCATTACTGATGATATAATCAAACTCTCCCTCTTCAAAGGCAATGATATTCTGTTTTGCCAGATCGAGTGCTGCTTCTTTTTCGCCGCTGTGTGCGTGCAAAGCCCCGCAACAACTCTGTTCTTTCGGGATCACCACTTCACAGCCCGCCTTCTTAAGAAGGAAAAGGGTTTTGTCGTTGGTATCCATGAACATCGTATCCATCAGACAGCCGGAGAAGAATGCGACTTTCTTTTTCACTTCGCCTTCTGCATGGACATGCGTCGGACGATTCTTCATGCGTGACGGAGCCGGAATTTCCGGTAACACACGCTCGAATGTGGCAAGGTGATTCCCGACGATTCCTGTCATCTTCGTTCCGCGGGCCAGCTTTTGGACACCGCTCTTCTGATAGAACCACATCAGACTGTTCAACTGCTTCATCTTGCCGGGATTCGGGAATACATTGTCGAGGACGACTTTACGGATCCCTTTCTCCTTCAGGCTTGTTTTCTTGTGTTTTTGAAGGATATCAACGGCATCTTCAAGAAGGTGACCGTATTTAACCCCGGATGGACAGGCCGGTTCACATGCTCGACAACCAAGACAGAGGCTGAGCTGATCCTCAAAATCCTGATCCGGCGCCATCATGCCGTCTGAGACGGCCTTCATAAGGGCAATACGCCCACGTGGCGATGCTGCTTCGTTTCCACCAGTCTCTCGATATGTCGGACAGGCCGGAAGACAAAAGCCGCAGCGCATGCAGTTCAGCATTTCATCATAATCCATCTTTGTCTGAAAGTCGGCAGTTATATCTTTCTGCATCTTCTTTGTCATACTCATTTGCTCACCACCACACGGAATTTCTCGTTTTTGGCAAAAATCTTATCCGGGTTCATAATGTTATTCGGATCAAATGCCATTTTAATATTTTTCATGATCTCTACACCTGTTTCGCCCACTTTCCAGGCCAGGTAAGGTGATTTCATCGCGCCGACACCGTGCTCACCGGTAATCGTGCCGCCCATTTCGATCGCTCTCATGAAGATATCTTCGAACGCTTCTTCAACACGCTTCATTTCTTCACGGTCTCTGGCGTCAGTCATGCAAGTCGGATGAAGATTGCCGTCTCCGGCATGTCCGAATGTACAGATCTCGACATTGTGTTTTTTAGCGATCTCTTCAATCGCCCGAACCATTTCGGCGACTTTTGACCGCGGAACTGTTGCATCTTCGAGAATCGTCGTCGGCTTCATTCTTGCAAGAGCAGATAAAGCTGAACGTCTGGCTGCAGTGAGAGCCTCGCCTTCTTCCGGCGTTTTGGCAATTTCTGCAGAGAGTGCACCCGTCTGTACACAGATTTCTCTCATGCGTTCCATATCACGCTCAACCACCTCTTTCGGACCGTCCTGTTCAATCAGGAGAATGGCACCTGCATCAGTCGGAAGTCCAATCTGTGCAAAGTCCTCCACTACCCGGATCGTTGGCTGATCAAGAAATTCAAGCGTCGCAGGGATGATCTTATTTGCAATAATCGTTGATACCGTATCCCCGGCTGTTTCAAGATCCGGATAAAGAGCGAGCATGGTTTTTTTAGTCTCCGGTTTGGGAATCAGTTTCAGTGTCGCTTCCGTCATGACACCGAGCGTACCTTCTGAACCAACCATCAGTCTTGTTAAATCATATCCGGCCACATCCTTCGCCAGTTTTCCTCCGGTACGAACGATATCCCCGTTTGCCAATACAAATTCAAGACCCATAACATAGTCTCTCGTAACACCATACTTCAAACCTCTGAGGCCGCCTGATCCTTCATTGATATTCCCGGCGATCGTGGAAATCTTCATGGATGACGGATCCGGAGCGTAGAACAAATCCACTGCTTCAACGGCATTGATCAAATCGAGAGTAATGAGACCCGGTTGAACCGTTGCCGTAAGGTTTTCCTCATCAATTTCCAGTAATTTATCCATGTGCGTGAAGATCATGACAACCCCTCCGCGGAGCGGTGTTGTACCTGCTGATAAATTCGTTCCATTACCCCTTGGTACGATCGGTGTCCCTGACTCATTGCACACCTTACAGATCTGAGATACTTCTTCTGTTGAACGCGGCTTGATGACAGCATCCGGCATACTTTGAAAATCCGGTGTGGAATCATAGGAATATACGAGAAGATCCTGAGGTGAATCGAGTAAATTCTCTTCTCCTACAATATCCGCTAACTGTTTTCGAACTTTTTTCTTTAACATATTTCTCCCCCCACTAAATCGGTATACTCCTAGTATAAAGCAAGAAAGCGCTTGCAGCTATGTGTAATAAAATAAATATTCCTGTATTTACACAGGAATATTTATATCTTCATACAATTTTCGGCTGTTGCGCCTGATCATGATAAAAATGAACCGCAATATAGAGTGATACAATATCTTCTGTGCGCTTCACCGATTTCCCCGTCAGTTCGGAGATTCGCTTCAATCTGTAATGCAGCGTGTTGATATGAATATGCAGGGCTTCGGCCGTCGGTTTCAATCTCAGATTATGTTCTATAAATACATCGAGCGTATCCATCAGGTCTTTTTCGTTCATGATGGAGCCGATCACTTTTTCTATAAGACGTTCTCTCGTCATCGTGCTGATTTCTGCAAGAGCGAGCTCGAGAGACAGTTCTGAATAAAAGACGACTTTTTCTGAATGCCCTTTTGCACTGATGGCCCGTTTTGCTTCCTGATAAGAGCGGCGCAGTTCTTCCGGAACGTGAACCACCGTTCCGACACCAGCCTGGGCCTGAAATTGAAATTGCCGGTCTATTTCCTGTAAGATCTGTTTAAGCTCCCGTTCGATAAGTTTCGCATCTTGAACTGGTTCGTTCATGTCTTTTACAACCATAAATCTGCCTGCGCCCCATGGAACCACAAAATCCTGGGGATTCTGTTCAAACGCAAGTCGCAGATAATCCGTGACGGTTTGGTCCGTTGCCCTTTTGAGTGCACTTCCGTCCTGGTGTGTCAGATGCTTTTCCATGAGATCGATGAGAATGCAGCACTTTGGGCGGTCAAGCCGAATGCCAAGAATTTCCCCGCGCTCACGAAATTCAAAATCAACATCCTGAATGTTGACCCACTCATAGACGAACGTTTCATAGCCCCTATGTTTAGAGTCGAGAAGTTCGGATGAATAGGCTTCTTTAATAATGAGTTCAGTCATGCGCTGAATGAGTTGACCGAACTGAATCACTTTTGAAGGCTCTCCGGTGATCCCGATCACACCTACTGCAGATCCGTCAATCATGATGGGCAGATTCAACCCCGCCTTTACACCTTTTAATTTCGGAACGTCCCGTTTACGGATAATAAAATGTTTACCTGTATCAACAGCGATTTTCGCCCCTTCATGAAAGTTGCCGATCCGGTTGCGGTCACTCGCTGCGATGATGGTTCCTGTCTGATCAACAACGATGACTTCTTCACGCACGATCTCCGTCACTTCATTCACGATCCTTGATGCCACGCCTGTCAGTAATTCCATTCAGTATCCCCCATCTCCTCTGCGAGTTTGTCCCCGGCCTGTATACGGATGTTCATGCCTTCACCATCAGCAATCCATTGCCATTGATCCGATTCAAACAACAGAATCACAGTAGAACCGAATGAAAAATAACCAAGTTCATCACCTCGTGTTACCTCCGAATCAAACCCTGTCAACTGGATGCTGTTCACATTCACCGCACCCACTTTGATCACGGCGCAACCGCCATGATCGGTATCGAGTTCCGTGATCAGCCTGTAATTCTCCTGCAAAGGGCTGTTCCCGTATGCCAGCCCCCAGTCATTCACGGGATCTGAAGCTTCTCCAAGTGCATAACTGCGTATTCTTGTCCCTGAAACAGGTGTGTGAATACGGTGATAATTGTGGGGAGCAAGATACAAAACAGCGTAACTGCCATTTCGATACCGTTCAATGACTTCAGGAAGCCTCACAAGTTTCTTCAGGCTGTATGAATGTCCCTTCACTTTAAATTCAGGCTCACCCTTGTCGTCAAAATGTCCGGCCGCTGTCAATGTGCCATCCACAGGACTGAGGACTTCATTTGCTTTTCCCTGAAATGAACGTGCCCCATCTTTCAGTTCCCTTGTAAAGACATCATGCAGGGAAATAAATCCGGACAGTTTCTTTTTTGATTCATTTGGATTAAATCGGATCAACGCCGCAAAAGGACGAATCAGCGGCCTGCTCCATCGCGAACGTGCAAAGCGCTGCAAATTTGCCGAAAACAGCGGTGACTGGATCAATGTCAGTCCAGCCCGGTATACCTTATTTTTCATAAAAAATGAACCTCCAGATAATCTTCGACTAACATTCACAGGTTGTGAGTGCCGTTGAGTGATAATTATGGTATAATTAACATTTATTAAAGGGATTTCTCAAGATCCCGAAGGGACGTGGTTTAAAGATGATTCTTCTTCAGCATCTTGTTGACAATACATTCAGACGATTTCGTTCTCAAACAGCCAATTTACTGACGATTCTCAATCTCGGACTCGGAAGCATGGCGATCCTGTTTGTTTTTCAAAGTCAGTTCGGCACCGCTGTAGCTCTCATTTGTGCAGCTGCTGTATTTGACCGTTTTGACGGGAAAGTGGCCCGTAAGATGAACATTGAATCAGAAATGGGTAAACAGCTCGATTCCCTTTGCGATTTGATTTCATTCGGGCTCGCTCCCGCTCTCTTAATCTTTCAGTCCACGCTCGTTGAGTTCGGTGTTGCCGGCTCACTGGCCACCGTCATCTTTATTGCATGCGGGGCAATCAGACTCGCACGTTTCAACGTAAGTGAGCAGAGCGGTTATTTCGTCGGGCTTCCAATCACAGGAGCCGGCTGTATCCTGACCATCACCTATCTCTTACAGGGCGTTATCGAACCGCACATCTTCATGTTTATCATTCTAACACTTTCCGTCCTGATGATCAGTTCATTTCGTGTCCGAAAAGCATAAATCTCCCCCGACTGACTTAAATGTTTGATACGGATCGGCCTACATTTTCACATCAGCCAAACACCTGTTACGTGAGTGCCGGGTGTTTTTCTTTCGTCTCACACTTTTATTGATTTCTTAAATTTGCCAAATGGAGGATTCAGACATGAGAGTAATCCTTTCACACACGAATCTTGATTTTGACGGATTCGCATCAATGCTCGCTGCACAAAAACTGTTCCCGGATGCCGAGGTTGTTCTCCCATCGAAGCTCTCAGCCGAGGTGGAACATTTTTTTGCGATTTACAAAGATACATTTCCGTACACTCGCTCCAACCAGATTCCATGGGATCAGATCACGGAAGTGATTCTCGTTGATACCAACAGCCGGAAACGAACCGGTAATTTCCACGAAAAAATTCCTGATCAAGCACAATTCCGGATCTTTGACCATCACCCGGAATCAGCAGACACAGAACAGAGCATTGAATCTCACATCGAACAAATCGGCTCGACCATTACACTTCTTTATGAACAGATCAAAGAACGCAACATCCCGCTGTCTCCCTTTGAAGCAACGGTTTTTGCCCTTGGTGTTTATTCAGATACCGGATCCTTTACATACAATCATACCACTGCAAGGGATCTTGCAGCAGCCTCCTGTTTCCTCGAGGAAGGCGCGAATTTAAGAGTCGTCGACCAATTCAGAGAGCCGCCTTTAAAAGAAGACCAGCAGCTCCTGTTTCAGACCCTCCTGGACCGGGTCGTAACAGAAACTGTGGACGGTCTCGTGATCTGCATCACCTCGCATTCCCAGTCAGGATATACCGGCCACCTTGCAACGGTGACATCCAAACTGCTGCAGGTAACAGGTGCAGATGCCGTCATTGCTATTGTTGAAATGGGAAATAAAACGTTCATCACAACGCGCGCGCAATCCGAGCGTATTGATTTACTCCCACTCGTCAAGATCTACCATGGTGGCGGTCACCACCAGGCAGCCTCGGCCAATGTCAATCAGACACCGGCTGAAACCGTGTTCGACAAAATCATCGAAAAGCTTGATATGATCACACTGCCTGCACTCACTGCCAAAGACATGATGTCTTCCCCGGTCAGGGTCATTGCGCCGGATACATCCATTGAAACTGCATCAAAAATGCTTTATCGCTACGGTCATACCGGCTTTCCTGTTGTTGAGGACGACTGCATTACCGGGATCATCTCAAGACGTGATGTGGACAAAGCCCTTCATCACAAACTCGGACATGCCCCGGTAAAAGGCTATATGAGCCGAAACCCGATTACCATACAGCCGGATACCACTATCGAAGAAATTCGCGAGCTGATGATTGAAGATCAGATTGGAAGGCTTCCTGTGATGAATGGAACTGAAGTTGCAGGGATAGTCTCGAGATCTGATGTGATCCGAGCCATGCACGGTAAACAGAGCCTTAATTTCACTTCGCTTACCGGGGCATCAGTGCCCATGAAACGGCAATTGACAGAAACCATGAAAAAGCAGCTGCATCCAGATCTCTTTTCAATCCTCAGCCTGATCGGCAAAACGGCAGATCATTTGAACATGTCCGCCTATTTAATCGGAGGCATGGTGCGCGACCTTTTATTACAGCATGCCAATGAAGATATGGATATCGTCGTGGAGGGCGACGGGATTGTTCTCGCAGAAGAGCTGAAAGCTTCCTACGGTGGACAAATCAGGACGCATGCCGAATTCCGAACGGCTACCTGGAAGCATCCGGCCGGTTACAAAATCGATCTGACCAGTGCGAGAACTGAATACTACGATTTTCCCGCAGCCCTCCCAAAAGTTGAACTGTCCACGATCAAAGAAGATTTATTCAGAAGAGATTTCACCATCAATGCCATGGGAATCTGTATCAGCGGCAAAGAATTCGGGGACCTGCTTGATTACTTTCACGGGTTTGAAGACCTGAACAAAGGCCGTATCCGCACTCTGTATAACCTCAGCTTCGTTGAGGACCCCACACGGATCCTCAGGGCTGTCCGTTTTGAGAACCGCTTCGGCTTTCAAATGGATGATCAGACAGAAGATCTTGCCATTCAGTCCGCCAACAATCTCCTGTCTGTTTCCAAGTCAAGGCAATCCAGCGAACTGTCACGCATGTTTTATGAAGAAGATCCCCTTCAATCATTTAAACGGCTTAAACAGTTGACCATCACGTCCTATATACTGAGCAGCAAGGTCCAGGAAGATCAGGTGGAAAATCGCATCCGGACTTTTCACCACTTCCGTTCTGCCTGTGCCCCTGAGCAATCTGACTTCAGTCCGGCGTCCTGGATCGGATACATCGCCATGTTTTATTACGAAGTTGAAAAGGAATTTCATCAGCTTTTGGGCTATGCGGAACGGAAACAGGAGCGGAAACTGCTTCATGATATCCGTGCGGTCATACCGCTGATTCACCGGATCCGCTCAGGCTCCTCACTATCGGATATCCACCGCCTTCTTGTTCACTTCAACGATGAGGCTATAGCCGCGGGTGCTGCACACTGCCTGACGGACGCGTCGGATCTCTTACTCGACTACATGCTCAAACGACAGACGCTCACCTTTTCGCTGTCCGGTCAAGATTTGATCAATGCAGGCTACACCCCATCGCCTGCCTTCAAAGAAATGCTTTTTGAGGCAGAGCTCTATCAGCTCGAACATCCGGAATATGACCGCGAGGCCCTGCTTCACTATATCGAAGACAAATATCCGGCCTCGACGAAAAAAAGGAGGACACGCTAATGACTGATAAACGAGTGGTTGCAAAACAAGCCCCCCGATTCGATATGGAAGCCCTCATGCCTGACGGCTCATTCGGGCGCATCAGCCTCGAAATGATCATGAAAAAAGACAAATGGACCGTCCTGTTCTTTTATCCGATGGACTTCTCCACCGTCTGTCCGACGGAAATCATCGCCTTCAGTGATCATTACGACGCCTTCAGGCAGCTTGACGCTGAGATCATCGGTGTCTCAACGGATACCATCCACTCCCACCGGGTTTGGACGGAAATGGATCGGGATCAAAAAGGAATTGGTTCTGTGAACTACCCCCTTGCTGCAGATCCAAGTCACAGCGTCAGTCGCGATTACGGTGTCCTGATTGAGGAAGATGGGATTGCACTTCGGGGACTGTTCATCATCAGCCCTGAAGGGGAACTCGTCTATGCCCAGGTCAATCATCATAACATTGGCCGAAACGTGTCCCATACTCTTCATACTCTGCAAGCCTTGCAAACGGAAGGTTTTTGCCCCGCCGACTGGGAACCCGGTACGAAAACTCTTTAAATCAGGAGGTTTTAGATGTGAAACTGCATACACCACTGCCCGATTTTCCAGAAGACCTGATCTGGTTGAACGCCCCGGATAACGTAACATCAGCTTCACCTTTGAATCGTCCTGTCCTGATCCACTTCTGGTCTGTCAGCTGCACACTTTGCAAAAAAGATTATCCTGAATTGAATAAGCTTCGCGAGGACTTTCACGATCAGCTGTCCATGATCGCTGTTCACATGCCAAGACAGGATATTGACTACGACATGGATGAAATCAGATCAGCCATTCATCAGCATGGCATCACGCAGCCCTGCGTAATCGACAGGGAGCGGGTCTTAACGGACATCTTTGAAAATCGCTACGTACCGGCCTATTACCTCTTTGACGCATCCGGCAAACTCAGACACTATCAGGCCGGAGGACGTGCCACAGGGATGCTCAGACGCCGAATCATGAGGATCACAGATTAATTGGATATCTCTTTTGCTGTATGCGAATTCATGATACAATACACAGAGAGGTCAGACATCTTAACCATTTGAAAGGATGATAAACATGAGCGTACACATTGGTGCAAACAAAGGCGATGTGGCAGAATCGATTCTGCTGCCAGGGGATCCGTTACGGGCGAAATACATCGCAGACAATTTTCTTGAGGACGTTACACAGTACAACGAAGTAAGGGGTATGTACGGCTTTACCGGAACATATAAAGGAAAGCGTGTATCGGTTCAGGGAACCGGAATGGGGGTTCCTTCCATTTCGATCTATGTCCATGAGCTGATCAATGAATACGGCGTAAAAAACCTGATTCGTGTCGGTACATGCGGTGCGATTCAAAAAGATGTGAAAGTTCGTGATGTCATCATTGCAATGAGCGCTTCCTCAAACAGCGGGGTCAATCAGCACCTCTTTAACGGCATTGATTTCGCACCTACTGCAGATTTCGGTCTCCTAAAGAAGGCTTATGACGGTGCTGTTGCCAAGGATATGAACGTCAAGGTGGGCAATGTCTTTACGAGTGATATCTTCTACAACGAAGATGAGACACTGATTCCAAACCTCGCAAAGCATCAGGTGCTCGCTGTGGAAATGGAGTCTTCCGCACTGTATACGATTGCCGCTAAATTCGGTGTTCATGCCCTGTCTGTACTGACCGTCAGTGATCATATTCTGACGGGAGAAGAAACGACTTCACAGGAACGTCAGGAAACATTTAACGACATGATTTACGTAGCTCTTGATGCAGCGATTGCAGAATAAAGAGAAAATCAAAAGGCCGTCACGTGATCTCCGCGTGACGGCCTTTTTTTCATGAGATTAATCAATAGATCAATTCAATAAAATCTTCTCTTGAGATCCTGCCAAAATAATGAGTCATATCAAGATCAGTCAGGGCTTCATGAATCGCCTCTTTCGTATAACGCACACCTGTAAGCATCTTCTCCACATCCGTCACTTCCCCTACACCGAAAAAGTCGCCGAATATTTTTACCTCGGTTATGACGTTCCCTTTTACGTTCATGCGAACATCAAGCAGACCCGCATCAAATTTCTTCGAACGGTGCACATCAAATTTCGGATTCTTTCCATAGTTCCAATCCCAGTTCCGGTAGCGTTCATCCGCAATTTCATAGACACCTTTCCAGTCTTCCTCCGTCAACCTGTATGTCTCCACATCACCTTCTGCGAACACAAATGACAGGATTTCCTGTTTTAATTCATCGACAGTTAACGGCTGATCGAGGAACTCATTGATGTTCGCAACCCGACTGCGAATGGATTTAATGCCCTTTGAACGGATCTTTTCATCACTCACATTGAGTGCCATAACGACCTGTTCTATATCCGAATCAAGAAGCAGCGTCCCATGACTGAACATGCGGCCTTTAGTCGTATATTGCGCATTTCCTGATATTTTACGTTCACCCACATGGATATCATTCCGTCCGCTTAATTTCGCTTCAACACCCAGTTTATTCAGTGTATCTATGACCGGTTGTGTGAATTTTTGGAAGTTTGAAAAGCTGTCTCCATCGTCACGTGTAATGAAACTGAAGTTCAGATTACCGTGATCCTGATACACTGCCCCTCCCCCTGAAAGCCGGCGCACGACGTGAACATCGTGTTCATCCACGTAATTCTTGTTGATTTCTTCTGCAGTGTTTTGATTTTTTCCTACAATGATGCAAGGTTCATTTACATAGAAGAGCAAATACGTGTCATCGATCGGCAGATGCCTCAATGCATATTCCTCAATAGCGAGATTGATCCTTGGGTCATGATTGTTTTCATTATCAATAAACTTCATCTCAGTTCCTCCTCGTTTCTTCGTCAGCACTCAACCAACGTTGAATGTATATGTGATGTTTTTGAAACTGTAGTTATCTTACCATACAAGTGAAATCCGATTAAAGGGAAGCGCAATCTCTGAACAGATCCGCTTATCTGTGTTATAATGACTTCGCTTTCACCATATTTAGAAGGAGGAATACATAATGATTGAAGTGAGAATGAACAATGGTCTTAAAATCCCGCAAGTCGGTTTCGGCGTCTGGCAGGTAGAAGATGAGGAAGCGACACCGGCGGTTCTCCATGCTTTAAAAGCAGGCTACCGTCATATTGATACGGCCATGATCTATAAAAACGAAGCAGGAGTGGGACGGGCCATTAAAGAGTCCGGTATTCCAAGAGAAGAACTCTTCATTACAACCAAGGTTTGGAACGCAGACCAGGGCTATGATCAAACGCTGAAAGCCCTTGAGGACAGCCTTGAGAGACTCGGCCTCGACTACGTGGACATGTACCTGATTCATTGGCCAACGCCTGAATTTGATGATTATGTTGATACGTATAAGGCGCTCGAGAAGCTCTATCACGACCGCAAAACGAAAGCCATCGGGGTATGCAACTTCGATATCGATCACCTTGAGCGCCTCAAACAAGAGTGCACCGTCCGTCCTGCTGTCAATCAGGTGGAATGCCATCCGTTCTTGCAACAAAATGAACTGAAGGCCTACCTCGATCAGGAAGACATTTTTCTTGAAGCCTGGAGTCCGCTTATGCAGGGCGGGGATGTGCTGAACCACGAAACGGTTCTGGCTATTGCAGAGGCTCATGGCAAAACGGCAGCACAGGTCATCATCCGCTGGCACATGCAACGCGGCCATATTGTGATTCCAAAATCCGTCACACCGCACCGAATTGAAGAGAACTTCGATGTATTTGACTTTACGCTCACTGATGAAGAGATGAAGAAGTTCGCTTCACTGGATAAAGGAGAACGAAAAGGACCTGAACCAAAAGATATGAACGTTCGCTAAAGGAAAACCGGGCTTGTCGTCAAGCTTTAGTTGCACATATACGATAATCTTTTCACGGAGTTAAACAATCCTTCGGCATAAACCAAAAAATGGCCCCTTGCGTCACATTCATCTGTGATTCAGGGGCCATTATTATTGAGTCAAAATCGGCTGCAGGAAAACGCGTGTGAAGGATCACCTTTAAACAATGAAGTAAAAATCCCCTGAAATACTCAGGAAAGATTACGGACGAGGCGCTTTGCCTCTTCTGCGACTTTTTCATATAATTCCTCTTCATCTGTATAACGCTCAACCCGGAGCTGTTCAATATATCCGTGGTCTAAATCCGCTTCAAGATCCGAACTGTACTCATACGTCGCATTACCGCGAAGCTTTATTGTATAGACTTCATCCTCTTGATGAACAACGGTCTGAACCATCCCCCCCGGATTAAATACGGTAATCACTTCATTGAGATCGTTACCGGCATTGAGGACAGAAACGAGACTCGATGCAGACATCGCTGTTCCGCATGCGTTCGTTAAACCGACTCCCCGCTCATATGTCTGAACGAATATCTGATTCTTTGTGAGAGGCTTCATGAAACTCACATTGACCCCATTTGGGAATATATCACTCAGGTCATTGGCAAGCCGTCCAATGGATTCAGCATCCCGGTGCGGCACATCATTCACCTTTGTGACAACATGCGGGTTTGGAACACTCAGGGCGGTAAAAGACAGATTATCGGAAAGCGCAGGTATAGGCCTGTCAATATGAGGTGCATGGACCGTTTTAAGCGGCAAAGACACAGGATCAAGAGATACCGGCTCAATCGCCACTTCATACGTCTTCATATCCGGATACAGGTCTTCTGTTTGTCTTACAGGAAGGTCTGCTTTCATTGTTTCAATGACAAGATGCTTCTTGCCCAGCTTCTCAATGGCATACCTTGCTACACAACGAAGGCCATTTCCGCACATTTCCGCTTCTGTGCCATCAGAGTTGAACATGCGCATTCTTGCATCACAATGCTCACTGTTCTGGATAAATAAAAGCCCGTCGGAGCCGATTTTCCCCTTCCGGTCACTGAGAAGTATACTCAGACTCCGTCTTTCTTCTTCTGTAAAACGGTCCGGCTGATCCATTTCATCTATAATGATGAAATCATTCCCGGAACCGTGGCATTTGATTATAGACAGCTTCATGATCAAAACTCCTTTCAAATCAGACAAAATGAGGAAAGCCCCTTCAGGAAGGGACTTATCGTTTCTTCTTTTTCTTCTTGAATCCATCATCGTTCAGAACATGACTGACAAGGCTGGGATCTTCAGGAGGATGCTTCTCTAAAATCGCGTCGATCATCTCCTCTGTATCATCAGCAGACCGTTTACGGTACCATGTTCCTTCCGGATAATCGATAACGACACATTTATCTTTGCATTGCTCAAGGCATTTTGTTTTCGTCGTCTGGACCTGTTTTTTCAGTCCCCGTGAATCAAGTTCCTTATTCAAAGCCTTGTATAATGACTTCGCTCCTGCTTTTCTGCAGTTCTTCCCCTGACAGACGAGCAAATGATGATTGAGCTGTTCGATATTTCTGGATGACACAATAAACACATCCTTTTATCAAGAATCCTTAAGGTGATTACACAGAATCTTTTCCCTGTTTCACACCCATTGTAACCCTTGAATTCTCAGGATTCTTGAGCCACTTCTCCTCTGCTTCGCAGGCAGTGACCGGTTTGGTGAAATAAAAGCCCTGTACTTCACTGACGCCCTCCGTTCTTAATATATCGAACTGCTCTTTCGTTTCCACACCTTCCGCAATTGTCGTCATGCCCATTTCCGAAGCAAGCTGAATCATCGAACGCAGGATCGCACGGCTTTTACTGACATACATCACGTCCGTTATGAAAGAACGGTCAATTTTAATCGTGTGAAATGGCAGGCGGTTCAGTGAACTCATCGATGAATAGCCTGTGCCAAAATCATCAATCGACAAATAAATCCCCTTATCCTGCAGAAGATCAAGTGTGTGCCTGACTTTGTCGATATTTTCCATGACTACAGTCTCCGTAATTTCAAGTTCAATATCATGAGGCAAAAGCCCGTAATGATCAAGTTTTTGCTGAATCATGGTCAAAAGGCTCCTGTCTTCAAGCTGTTTGACCGAGATATTAATTGAAATCCTTATATCCTGATGACCTGCTTTTCGCCACTTGGTTAACATCGACAGACTTTCATCCAGAACAAATTCACCAACTTGGTGGATCAGACCTGATTCCTCAGCAACAGGGATGAACTCTGAAGGTGAAATGGCCCCCTCCTGGCGATGGTGCCAGCGCACAAGGGCCTCGAAACTTTTGATCTGTCCGGTCCGGGCATCGAGAATTGGCTGGTAATGAACAAAAAGGCCGCGTTCCTGTAAAATCAGTTGGAGTTCCTGCTCGAGAAACAGCATTCGTCTGGAAGCTTCGTTCATCGATTCATCATAAAAGGTCGTTAACCCGCGCCCGCGTTTTTTACTCGAATACATGGCCATTTCAGCCTGTTTCATAACATCTTCAGGAATACGCTGATGGTTATGACCATTGACGACGGTAATGCCACAGCTGCTTTTCAAATAATAATTACGGTTTTCGATATGAAACGGCTCCGAAAACAAATGATCCAAAATCCCTGAAATATCCGTAAGATCGCCGCGGCTTTTGGGATGACCGATCATCATAAACTCATCACCGCCAATCCGGCCAATATCAAATCGTTTGGAAAAGGCCTGATCAAGACGCTTTGAGAGCTCGAGAATCAGCTCATCTCCCTGATCATGTCCGACTGAATCATTGATCAGCTTAAAATCATCGACGTCAAGGACCAGGACAGCCACATACCCGTCCTTTTGATGGGAACGAAGTTTTTCTTTAAGCTTTCGTTTCATTGCAGAACGGTTCGGCATGCCAGTCAACTGGTCCTGGTTCGCAAGATCTTCAATTTGTTTTTTCTGTCTGTGTTCAGACGTAATATCCCGTGCAATGCCGTAGACGCCAACCACTTCATAATCAACGATCATCGGAACATGGGTAACATCCAGACGTTTACGGTCGCCATTCGCATCGATAATTGCTGTCTGATAATCCACAGTCTCCCCGTCGAGTGATCTTTGAAACATCTCTGATACCTGAGGGAGATCTTCCATACAGACAATTGAATGAAAGGAGTTCTGCATCATTTCCTTTTCATCCATTCCGAGTATCATCGTCCCCGATGGATTTAATGATATGAACCGGCCATTTTTATCCAGCTCAAATATACCTGATTTGTTATAATCAAAAAGGGATTGATACCGCTGATTACTCCGAAGCAGGGCCTGGCGCTGATTTTCAATTGTTGTGATATTACGTGTAACGGCAATAATATGCGTAATATCCCCCGCGCTGTTTCTTACAGGATCGAGTTTCGTTTCATCGATTCTCCCGTGAACAGTGTCACTGTATATAACTGTCTCTCCTGTTTTGAGGACTTCCTGGTATCGGTGATTCAGGTAGTCAACCATTTCCGGATTTGCGCCTTCTTCAATCGTTTTACCAATGATGTCTTCGGTATAACCGAACCGCTTTTTGCAAGTATTATTGATAAACGCGTAAACAAACCGTTCCTCCTGATCGACACCCATAATAAAAACTGCATCACTCATCATATTGGCGAATGATTTTATATCCCATTGATTTAAATCCATATCTGCATAAACTCCATTTCAATACACTTCCTCTTATCTGAGAAGATTTTATCACAAAACTAAGTCAAATTAAATGATTACTTTTCCCGTATGAATAGGTCTCACGACTACACTGGGCTCATGGATCATCAAAATCTCCGAGAAACATAAAGAAAGACGGAGGCATTGTGATGTCTCCGTCCAGTGCGATTATGCAGTTCAGCTCATCATCGCTTCCATGTCAGTCTCAACATCCGTCATACCGCTGATACCGAAGTTCTCTACAAGAACCTTGGCCACATTCGGAGACAGGAATGCAGGAAGTGTCGGCCCGAGTTTAATGTCTTTAACCCCGAGATGAAGAAGGGCAAGCAAAACAATGACCGCTTTTTGTTCATACCATGCAAGATTGTATTCAATCGGCAGTTCATTAATGTCATTGAGTTCAAAGATTTCCTTGAGTTTCATTGCCACAACGGCCAACGAATAGGAATCATTGCATTGACCTGCGTCAAGTACTCTCGGAATCCCCCCGATATCACCAAGCGGCAGTTTATTATAGCGGTACTTCGCGCAACCGGCAGTCAAGATGACCGTATCATTCGGCAATTCATTCGCGAATTCTGTATAGTAGTCTCTCGATTTCATGCGACCGTCGCAGCCTGCCATGACGAAAAATTTGCGAATGGCACCGCTCTTCACAGCATCAACAACCTGATCGGCGAGCTGTGTAATCTGATTGTGGGCAAATCCGCCGACGATTGTGCCTTCTTCAATTTGCTCAGGTGCAGGCAGACGTTTGGCATGCTCAATGATTTCAGTGAAATCCTTCTTCTGACCATCAACTCGATCCGGGATATGTCTGAATCCCGGGTATCCGGTTGAACCGGTTGTGTAAATGCGGTCAGAATAGCTCGCCTTTGGAGGTACGATGCAGTTTGTTGTGAACAGAACAGGACCATTAAAGCTCTCAAACTCCTCTTTTTGTTTCCACCAGGCGTTACCATAGTTCCCTACAAAATGATCGTATTTTTTAAATGCCGGATAATAGTTTGCCGGCAGCATTTCTGAATGCGTATAAATGTCCACACCTGAATCCTTGGATTGTTCGAGTAACTCTTCAAAGTCTTTCAGGTCATGACCACTGACAAGAATAGCCGGGCGGTCACTGTTCACCCCGATTTGGACTTCTGTCATTTCCGGATGTCCGTAGGAGGTTGTATTTGCCTCATCAAGAAGCGCCATCACGTCAACGCCATACTTCCCTGTTTCAAGTACGAATGCTGTCAGTTCGTCAGCGGTCATATCGTCATCCTCTGTAACAAGCAACCCTTTTTCCACAAATGCAATGATCTCATCTTTTGTAAAGCCGAGGTTGAGTGCATGCTCCGCATAAGCAGCCATCCCCTTCAGACCAAACAAAATCAGTGAACGGAGGCTTCTGACATCTTCATTCTCTCCTGCAAGAAGACCGACCCTCTTCTCCTCAGACTTCGCTTCAAAAACCGAACGATTTCCACTCCACGCAGCGTAATCAGGAAGGAGCTGATGCGAGTCAATGATCCCCTGATCAACGAGTGACAGACGGATCGTTTCTCTTTCAGTCAAAGCCTTCTCAATCTTGTTCATAATGGATTGATCGTCGAAATTCGCATTGGTAATGGTAGTGAACAGACCATCGAGCACCACACGATCCGTTTCTTTTCGATTCAGCTGATGCTCCCTTGCAATCTGATTAAAATGGGCTACGCCTTTAATCGTATATATCAGCAGGTCCTGAAGATTTGCAGTCTCACTCGTCTTACCGCAAACACCTGCCATGGCATCACAGCCGACATTTCTTAACGCTTCCTGACACTGATTACAAAACATACTCATAATAAATTGCCTCCTCTGTATTGTTCATTTCTTAACTAATTCATATGGTAATATAGAGTTGGATATTATGAGGTGATTCAAATCACTATGAGAGATCGTTCACAAAATCGCCATAGAGTCAGGCAGAAAAAGAAAAAAACCGACCCTGACGGAAACTATTGGGCCGGTTCTGATCATTCTATTATTCAAATATTGATATTCTGTCCATCCAATCAGTCAACAGCAAGATTCCCGGTATTCTCATACGAACTGACTTGTCCGTTTTCAAATGTGATCGTTGAAAGTCCATACGTCCACGTATTCCCCCGAACGGCATTTGGCGTGGTGCCCATTGCGGAAGCCACTTCCCCTTCTGTACTGCCTTCTGAAAAAGTGTCAGCATCACCCTCTGTGATAACGGAAACGGCGAGACTGCCATCTATATCGGACCAGCCGACAACAGTCGTGCCATCAAGATAAACGACGGATCGTCCATATCGAACACCCTCATCCGTGATCTCATCCGGCTCTCCCATAATATTTACGACCGTATCCAGATCAGAACCCAACAGGAAGGTCTCCGTTGTATCAGTCCCCGCCTGAGACCCTGTGGCCGTCTCGGCTTCCTCACGTGCTTCAGCAAGTGCCTCTTCAAGCTCTCGAATGTCTTCGATTAAGGCTTCGTTCTCCTCTTCAAGTGCAGTTGCATTGTCCTCCGCATTCGTTAATTCCTCTTCGAGACGGACAATATCAGCAGTCATTGCATCGATTTCTTCAGAAAGTGTCTGATTTTCTTCTTCAAGTTCATCAATTTGAGCCAAAAAGGCTTCTTCCTGAGTACGGACATTCTGTACTTCCTGCTGTGCATCGGAAATCTCTGTAATCCCCATTAAAAAAAGCACGGCGATAACCAGATTGACGATCAGGGATGAAACAGCAACCTTCTTCCAGCCGCTCCACTCCGGAAACAGCGGTTTGGATTTTTTCTGGCGCTGTTCACGCCAATCAGGCTCTTCATCCATGACCGGATCGTCATCCTGTTCATCTTCTTCAGAATCCGTTTGATCACTGAATCCCCAGTCTTCGTTATAATTATAATAGATCTCATCATACCGCTGTCTTTCTTCAGGATCCGAAAGAACTTCGTATGCTTCTTTTACCTGTTCATAATCCGATTCATCGCCGCCTCTTTCAGGATGCAGATCATGTATTTTTTCGCGGTATGCCTCACGAATTGCGTGAGCTGATGCATCGGCATCCACATTAAGTATTCTGTAATAATCTTTAAATTGATCCATGGATTCCCCTCCTGTCATTCTTCTATTATAACGGTAATTGACGAAAAAGAAAAACCTGATCCGGTTTGGGATCAGGAAAGAATGGAAATCGCCTGCCGAACGACATCTTGATCCATAGTTGTTCCGGCTGCACGTTTTAAATCCTCGACCACTTTCTCTTTTGATTCATTTCTGTAGGAAAGTGCCCGGTCCATAAAACGGGCCGTATTTATTATTCGGCTTTCAAGAGGGATCTGACCGGCTGTAATGCCTCTTGGATAACCGCTTCCATCCATCTGTTCCTGATGACACAGTACAATGTCCGCAATCCTTGAAAATTCAGTCGAAGTGCGTAACAGCTGATAGCCGGTTTCAGGATGTTTTTGAAGTTTCACTTTTTCTTCTTCTGTTAATGATGAAACCGGCTTTATTAACAAAGCAGGATCAACTGATACAAGACCGATATCATGCATGATACTCGCGAGCCTCAGATCTTCGAGTTCTTCGGCACTCATGTCCAGGCCTTTACCGATCTCCACAGAAAAAGTGACAACCCGCTCGGCATGATCACTGTGATAGCCTTCTGATAATTTCAGTTTCTTCAGAAGGATTTCGATGGTGGATTCACGCATGGCACGACTTTCGTCAATTTTCTTACGGTACATCCGGTCTTCAGCTCGTTTAAAGACTTCTTCGATATGTGAATCCGAAGGATCCAGAGAAGAAAATCCCAGTGATACCGACAAATAAATATCATCGACCTTCCCTTTATTAAGCTTCTCATGAAGGGTCTCCATCCGCTTTTTCGCTTCTTTTTCATTGACACCAGGGAGCAAGATGACAAATTCATCGCCCCCGATCCTTGCCACAATCTCACCGCTTCGTATTTCATTCTCGAGAATTCTTCCGGTTTCTTCTAGCAATCGATCACCGAACTGATGCCCGAATCCGTCATTTGCAAGTTTCAGACCATTGACGTCGGCAACGATAACGGAAAGATTGGCAGGAGGATTCTTTTCGATTTCCATCATAATGCGCTCGTAATAATGACGATTATACATACCGGTTAACTGATCGTGATCACTTAAATATCGAATTTGTTTGACCTGTTCATATTTCTCGGAAATGTCACGAAACACGATAACGGTTCCGGTTAAAATACCTTCACCTGAATAGATCGGTGCAACACTGTCATGGACAAAGCATTTTTCTCCTGATTTTTTGATCAGTTGAATGTCCTCCCCAAGCTCCACTTTAGCTTGTGACTCAATCGCCATTTGAACCGGGCTGGCTATTTCCTCCCCTGAATCGGCGTGGACAAGTTTAAACACCTCTTCAATCTTCCTGTTCTTCGCTTCATGCAACTGCCACCCTGTCGTAGATTCAGCCATCCGGTTCATCATCGTGACTCTTCCTGCTGCATCGGTTGTAATAACGCCATCACCGATGGATAATAGCGTCGTTTTAAATTGTTCACGCTCCATCTCGCGTTCAATTTCCTCGACTTTTCGTTTCGTAATATCCAAATGGGTCCCGCTCATCAGAATCGGTTCTCCGTTTTCTGAACGTTCAAGAATCTTCCCTCTTGCTTCGATCCAGATATAGTGGCCCTTCTGGTGCCTGATCCGCATCTCGATTTCGTATACTGGCATCGATCCCTCATTTACCCGAGCCAACTTGCGACTCAATGCCTCATGGTCTTCCGGATGAATGAGACTCAAAAACCAGCCCATATCAAAAGTGTCGACGTCTTCAAAACGGTACCCTTTCATCTCAGCCCATCGTTCATTCACCGTCACTCGATTCGATATCATATCCCATTCCCATGTGCCTGCATTTGTTCCTTCAAGTATATACTCCATACGTCTTCTCTGATGATAAATGCGATCCTGATAATCCAGCCGCTCTTGTTCCGCTTTAACTTCTGCCGATACGTCCCGGATCGATGCGACCCATTTCCGTCCGGTCACGAACTGACCGTAGCGGATCTCAGCCCTGAAATAACGGTCATCACCCGGTAAAGGTGACTCGTATTGCAGCATTTCTGTCTGACCCGTCCGTTTTGATTTCAGCATGGTCTCTTCAAACGGCTTAGCCAGAGCCAGAGGCAATAGCTCCCTGACTGACAATCCGATAATCTCTTCTTTTGGTAAAAACAAATGGCTCTCGTTCTCGGTCAAAACATTTGTGTGAATGAAGTTCTCATCAATTTCAAACACGATATGATTTAATGTGATCAGCATCGTATCCCGGTCACTGATCACCTGCTTTTCAGACGTGATGTCGACAAAATACGTAACAAAACAGGAAGCATCAAAGGCCTTCGCCGTTACCCTGTACCAGCGATTTAAAGGATGTGAATATTGTTCAAATGAGACTGTTTCCCCGTGATTGAACAGGTCTTCATACATCCTCAGCCAGGAAAATGTCCCCTTCTCCAGATCAGGCAGCACTTCAGTGACTCTCTTTTCGCTTATGTCTTGATTTTTAAGCCCGGTCTGTTCTTCAAACGCTTTATTCACATATAAAAACTCGTAATCAACCGCTTTACCGTATTCATTACGGATCAACTTATGCAAGGCTGTCCCCACAGGGGACACATCAACCAGTGTTCGATAGAAAGAAATCTCCACGGGGTTCACCTTCCAATTTCCAGACATCTATACTTCTCACAGACCATTATAACATCTTTTGCAGGATAAAAGTGCGACAATTCACGTTCATTCCGCGCAATGATTTTACTTTAAATCTCTTAATTATAAATTTAATGAAATATATCAACGTCCGGAAATAAAAAAACCTTGGCAGCCGTTTGCCAAGGTTCATCTGATGATCCACTCTTCTTTGGATCGTCATTCATCATGCTTATTCAGCTCGTAATTTCACTGGCAATATCTTGAACGCTCATTGTTTCCGTGATGACATATTCTCCTGCGCGAATGGACATAACCAGGTCCTCATCCTCAATATACTGTCTGAATGAAGAGGATGACGGAATCATTCCTGCGCGCTCCAAAATTTCGCCGATTTCACCGGCCGACATCCCTTGACCGACAACCAGGTAAAGGGCCGATATCTCAACGGACTCGTCGGCAGTTTCATTCGACCGCTCACGTTCTTCCTCGAGCGCTTCCTCAAGTGCTTCGTTCTTCTCTTTCAGTGACTTGTTTTGTTCATCAGCTGCTTTTAGCGCTTCTTCGATGACATACATATCTTCAATCAGGTTTTGGTAATCCTGCCAGTCTTCATCAGACATTCCGTTATCCGCTTCAGTATTCTCATGATTTTCTTGCTCTGTATCATGTGACTCTGTATCGTCAGACTGCGTCTCTTGAGAGTCTGCCATTACGGATGGTATCAAAAGTGCAGTTGCCAACAGGATCCCCGTACCAATGCCTTTTAGTTGATCTTTTGTCACGTTGCTTCCTCCGTCCGCAGTTACTGTGTCACTTTTTCCTCATTTTTACTGTTTTGTTTCTGTTCATATTTAAGCTGTTCAGTAAGTATTACTTCTCTGGTTTTTACCTGTTCTAGCTCTTCTTGTAAAGCATCAACCCGCTTGTTTGTGCGTTCGAGCTCTTTCATCAGCGTAATCGAGAAATTCTCCATTTTATGATCGATCTCTTCACCGTTGTCTTTTTTAAATACGGCATATACCAATGTCGCTATTCCGACTGCCAGCAATACATAAACCACTGTCATCCATCATCCCTCCTTTGCAAACTTGCCCCTTTACTGTTATATCATATTTGGTCAATCATCGTAAGAAGATCAATAAAAATCATACAAATGGCGTAAAGCATTGGAAGTATGATTACCTGTCATTCACTCAAAATACATGACAGGTGTCACTATGTATCCATGACAGTTCACTCTATACTTAAATAGAAACCAATCGTTCAGAAAGTGGTGAAAGTATGTCCAAGAAAAAAATAGCCTGGGTTACTGACAGTACCGCATTTGTTACAAAAGAACTCCAAGAACACCCTGATGTGCATGTGATTCCTCTTTATATTACATTTGGAGAAGAACAGTTTCAGGATGGTGTTGAACTGACCACAGATGAACTGTATACACGTATTCGCGAAAACAAAGAACTTCCGAAAACGTCTCAGCCACCTGCAGGAGAGTTTGCGGAAATGTATGAAAAACTGAAAGAAAATTATGACGAGGCCATTGCGGTTCACGTTTCCAGTGAAATCAGCGGCACAATCGCTAGCTCCACACAGGGCAAAGACATGGCCGACTTTCCTGTCACTGTTGTCGATTCCCTGTCAATGTCCCACGCGATTACGACCTTGATTGAAAAAGGACTCGAGCTTGAAAAGACCGGTAAATCCGCTTCTGAAATCGGCGAGATTCTGCAAACGGAAGCCAAGAAATCCGAGAACTACGTCCTTTTGGGAAGCCTTGATCAGTTTTACAAAGGAGGCCGCATGTCCGGCACCCAGTATCTGATCGGGAATCTCCTGAAAGTGAAACCGATTATTCAGATAAACAACGAAGGAAAGTTTCACCTTTTCCAAAAAGTACGCTCAGAGAAAAAAGCAACCAAACGATTGATTGAGCTGTTCAAAGAAGCGATGGATCAATATAAAATTGATTCTGTTCAAATTATGCACGGAAACGTGGAGCACAGAGCAGAGGAAGTCAAAGCACTGGTGCATGAACAGTTCCCTGAAATGAAAGTCATCATTGGTGAGATCAGTTCCACCATTGCCGCTCATGCCGGTGAAGGAACCGTTGCAATGATCTGGCATAACGAAAACAAACCTGTATAACAAGCACAAAGCCCGGACGCTAAAAAGCGGTCCGGGCTTTGTTTGCATGGAATCAGTGATTCATTTCGCTTGTGCGTTCTTTCAGATGACGAATGGTATCACGCATGTCTTCCACTTGTTTGTACTGATTGGATACAGCTTCATTCGAATCCTCAATTTGTGAAGAAACTGCCTCCACATTCGCTGTTTCCTGATTGATCGCAGAGGTAATTTCTTTTCCGGAAAGCGTTAATGTTTGCATCTCTTCATTAATCCGTTCAATTTCTTCAGCATTTTTCAGCAGTTCCGTTGTGATGGAGTCGAAACGTTCACTCATTTTTTCAATCCTTGCCGCGCCTTCACTGATCTCTTTTGTCTGCTCGTTTGTTTTGCCTGTCGATTCTTTCACCTGTTTGAGAATGCTCTCAACAGTCGTTGTAATCGTCTGTGTGGCATCACCGGAACGTTCAGCGAGTTTTCTCACTTCATCTGCCACGACGGCAAATCCCTGGCCGTGCTCACCTGCACGTGCCGCTTCAATCGAAGCATTCAGTGCCAGAAGATTTGTCTGTTCCGATATATCGCTTATTAACTGCACGATTTCGTGTATCCGTTCCACCTCGACGGAAAAATCGTTCATCATCTGCTTTGTTTCTTCAGACTTATATGTAAGACCTTCAATAACATCATGAACATCTTTGACTTCATCTTTCCCTTTCAGTGCATCCTCTTCAAGATGTTGAAAGGAGCCGGTTACAGCTTTCAGCTGTTCAGAAAGGGTCAGAATATGCTGCTCCATCGATTCCGTAACGCTGAGGGTTTCTTCGAAAGTGGCCAACTGGCTGTTGGAAGATTCAGCTACGTGTCCGGACATTTCTGAAATCGTGTCAGTCCGCTTCATAAGTTCATTTACCTGATCCGTTAATTGGGATGTGCTCTGATCAACTGCCTGTACCTGGCTGTGAACAGCTTCTTCCTGTTGCACAGTCCGTTCAAACAGCTCGTTAAGCCTGTTTGCAACATCTGCGATTTCATCTTTTCCTTTAAAACCGAGTCGAACATCCCGATTCCCGCCTTCAAACTCATCAATCTTTTCTAACATTTTATCTAAAGGTTTGATGACAAAATGCCTGAGGATATACCATAACAGCACCGTTGCCACTATAATATTCATACTCGCATTTAACCAGACCCCAATGATCCCCAGATCAATTCCTGTCATTTCCAATCCGCTGATGATCAGATTTGCGATAACCGTATTTATCAGCATTACAATGACGATCGAAGCGATAAAACGAAATGTTAACCGTTGAATAAATCCCATGATTCCAACACCTTCTTCTCATTATTTACATCATTCACTTATCAGGTGTTTTGACTCAGGCACTATTCTACACTACTTTTGTGATTTTATCATGAAAGTATCGGACATTTTTGATAACCGGGAGTTTTTGCATACGTCAGTAACCAATATATCACTCCGGATATAACCAAATAATGGGGTGAAAGATCTTTAATACGGTTGTACCCTACGGTGGCTTTCCATCAGGCACCTGTAGGATTTGAACCGCTCCTGTTGTGTAGATGTATGGGTTATGACCATGATTTCCCCGCAGCCGGAGTCTTCGGCCAACGTCTGAAGATCGCTGTAAACACTTTCTCCTGATCCGATAAATTTACTTTTTCTGTGCCGCTCAAGAATTGCTTGTTTTTCTTGATGAGATATCTCAGGAGCTTTATGCCCGGCTGCCTGAGCAATTCTGGCAGCCTGTTCTTGTTCACGCTTCAATCCCTGTCTGATAACCGGTTCAGCAATGGACTCTGCCTCCGTCGACGTCTCCGCACAGATCACAGAGACCGCAATCAGCGTCTGCCTGCCCACTTTTGAAAACCCATGCCGTTCAAGCTCTTCCTTATAAACACGCATCGCTTCCGCCGGATCCACGTCACTCATAAACTGGGCAAATCCATATGAAAGACCTGATTTGCCCGCAAGTCTCGCACTCTTGAGACTGGTTCCGAGCAGCCAAAGCGTTGGTGCAGTGTCCGGAACAGGAGCTGCTTTCAGACCGTTTGTACTCGAACCGTTCAAATAACCCTGAAGCTCACTGATCGCATCATTCATTTCGTAAACCCGTTTCAAAAAAGCGCCACTCAGGGCTTCAGACGTTTCAGGGTTCCCACCGGGAGCTCTGCCCACCCCAAGATCGATGCGTCCCGGATACAGACAGGCCAGATTATGATGTACTTCGGCCACTTTATAAGGGCTGTAATGAGGAAGCAGGACGGCGCCTGTACCGAGTCGGATGTTATATGTATCCCGCCCCGCAGCAGCAAGAATTATTTCCGGACTCGATCCTGCAAGACCCGGCAAATCATGGTGTTCTGTTGCCCAATACCGGTAGTAGCCCAGTTCATCCCCATAAGAAGCCAACTTCAAAGAGCAATGAATTGCATCCTCCGCTCTTTGATTTTCCAAAATCGGCGATGCATCCAATATACTTAATCGGTTAATCACAGCCCTCACTCCTTCCTAAATTAAGTAGTAGTAAATTGTTTCCCTGATTCAACTTAGTTGAACCCATTAAATTGACTTAGCACTTGGCAACAAGGTTGCTGTAGACCCACTCACATGCCGTTTGCTATGCTTAAAACAGAAAAGGAGGTGATCGTGATGGAAAACCGGTTTCAGCAAGCTGCAATTGCAACCTGGATCGGCATCATTGCCAACGCCATTCTCGCCATATTAAAAGGCATCACCGGCTGGCTTTCCGGAAGCCGGGCCCTGATTGCGGATGCTGCGCACTCTGCTTCTGACGTCGCCGGTTCCATCGCGGTCCTCGCCGGATTGAAAACCGCACAGAAACCCCCGGATAAAGACCATCCCTATGGACATGGAAAGGCCGAAAACATTGCCACGATTATCGTCGCTATTCTGCTGATCGTGGTGGGCTTTGAGATTGCCATTTCCTCAATCGGTGCTTTTTTCGGCGGAGTCACAAGGGCTCCCGGTATCATGGCCCTTGTCGTTATTTTCTTCTCACTGATCACAAAAGAAATTCTCTACCATTACAAATCCAGACTGGCCAAAAAAATCAACAGTTCAGCCCTGATGGCTGAAGCCTGGCACCACCGCTCGGATTCCATTTCTTCACTGGCCGCCTTCATCGGCATCGCAGGAGCCATGTTTGGTCAAGCCATGAATCTCCCTTTGCTTGTATACCTCGATCCCCTGGCAGGGCTTGCCGTATCCGTGCTCGTTATGAAAGTCGGGTTTACGCTGGCCAAAGAATCGAGCCAGGTTATGCTTGAGCAGGTTTTATCTGATGATGAAGTCAAGCCGATTGCCGAATCTGCAGAAAATGTTGAAGGCGTTATTCGAGTCGATGAACTGCTTGCCCGAACACACGGTCATTACATCATCGTCGACATAAAAGTAAGCGTTGATCCTTCCATCAGTGTGGAGAAAGGTCATACAATATCGAAGAATGTAAAAAAATGCCTCATCAAGAATTATGATACCGTGCAAAATGTATTTGTCCATGTGAACCCTTATCGTCCTGATGACGGGGGAACCGTCACAGATCTTTCCCCAAAATCAAAAGAAAAAAAACGCGCCTAACACCGGTCTTGTTTTACCGATTAAGCAATCGCTCAAACACGCGATGATCCCTGAAGGCTGTAAGAATGTCTTCAGGGATTTTTTCATGGAATTCTTCTTCACTTACCCAGGCTGCACGGTCATGTTCATCGGACAACACAACGGTTGTCGATTCTGCACGAGCTGCATAATTCAGGATCAGATAGGACTTCCCTTTGTCAGCAACGTTCATCACTGTTGCGTACATCAGCTCATCAACCTCGATCTTAAGCCCTGTCTCTTCGAAAACTTCTCTTTTCAATGCTTGTGTCAGCGTTTCGTTCATATCCACTTTGCCCCCCGGGCACTCCCACTTCGGATACGTGCCTGTCCGGTGCACGATCAGAATTCGGTTCTGATCCATGATGCAGGCCTTCACCACGACAATTGCTTCCAATGGATTCACGTCTGTTCACCTCTTCTTGAATTCTTTCTTGCCAAAAATAAGCCAAAGCAACGTGAAAAACACCAATGCCGCTGCTTCCATTCCAGCTATATACCACGGATGAGGTCCTAATACATCGAGGAAGCTCCCTCCGGACGGCTTCTCCATAATAAACCAGTAATTCCCGTCAACCCATACATTCACCAGATAAATAAAGGGCAACAGAATATTCAGGAACAACATGGCTTTCCAAATACTGTGGATTGTGATGTGGTAACGTCTGACCCAGATGAAATAAAACACAACCCAAATCACAGCCATGTGTGTCAAAAAGAAATGGATAAATCTGAAATGGGGAAAATCAAAGAACAGAACCGGCGTCAGGATTGCCTGAACGGCTCCACTGATGCCAACCAAAAACATAATCTCAACAAAGTGCCGGTTCCGTCTGATAAGAAGAACAATGATCATCATGACACTGATACTCGAGAGCTCAAGCGGCAGACCATGTGACACGTCCCAACTGTCATTGAGCCAAAGCCACATATAATACCCCACTTCAAATACGATCAACGTAAACGCTGCAATCAGTTCTCCCAGTCTCAAACGGCACTCTTGCTGATTTTGTAATCTGTAGCGAAAGAGACCAATAAAAATCACGCCGGTAACCGTCAGGGCGATCATGACCAGATGCGACAGGGAAAACATTTCAAATGGAAAATCCGAACTCGAACCGCTGAATAGAGACAACACCAATCATCAGCCTCCCAAAAAAAGACTCAAAAGTCTTTACACTCACACTGAATCAATACATACTGACAGTGTACCACAGAAGTCTTTTATAGACGCTCAGACTGAAATGGAAAACAGGTAAAGGACGTGATCAGCTTGTCAAAATATGGGCTCATTTTTGGAGCATTATTCATGCTGTCTGCATGCGGAACTGATGTGAATGAAGCCGTTGATAACAGTCCGGTGAATGACACATCTGAAGACATGAACACGGAAGTGAACAACGAAGAAAACCATCATGCAAGTTCAGATGAGGAAACAGCGGATGATCATGAAACGAATCAAAATGAGAATGAGGACTCTGCTTTTGAACCCGACGGACTGATGGAGATCCATTTCATCGACGCCGGACAAGCCGATGCAACCCTGTTTCTTTTTGAAGAAGAAGGAGAACCGTTCTCCATATTATATGATGCCGGAGACTGGACCCGGACAGATGTTGTCGATTACCTGCATGAACAGAAACTTGACGGGATTGACATTATGATTGCCAGTCACCCTCACGCCGATCACATCGGACAGATGGCCATCATCATTGATGAATTTGATGTCGGCGAAGTGTGGATGTCCGGTGAGGAACACAGCTCCGCAACTTACGAACGAGTCATTGACGCCGTCCTCAGTTCCGATGCGGTTTATGAAGAACCAAGGACAGGAGATGAATACCGAATCGGAGATGCAGAATTGATCATCCTGAATCCGGAACGTCTCACGGGTGATCTCCATGACAGTTCACTCAGCATCAAGCTGACCTACGGAGAACACCGATTTCTCCTTACAGGTGATGCCGAACACAGTGCTGAGGAACGTATGATCAATACAGGAATCAACCTGAGTGCAGACGTGTTGCACCTTGGTCACCACGGATCACGAACGTCTACAGGAGAGGCTTTCCTCGATGCTGTTGCTCCCTCATATGCGATTATTTCTGCGGGCATGGATAACAGCTATGGCCATCCGCATGAGGAAGTAATGGACAGAGTTCTCTCAAGAGATATCGAAATTTACGCAACATATGAACATGGCACCATTATCATGGAAACGGATGGGGCTAACCTCAATGTCTCCACAGATCAAAGCGGTGAGATCACAGGTGCTCAGGAATCTGCGTCCACGGATCATTCAGACCCTTCGTCGGGTACTGAAACCCAAAATGGAACATCCGATACCGGATGCATTGACATTAACAGTGCCAGCCAGGCTGAACTTGAAGAGATCATTCACATTGGAGAAGCCCGTGCAGAAGAACTCCTGTCTCTGAGACCATTTGATACTGTTGACGAACTGACAAACATCAACGGCATTTCCTCCGGACGACTGGCCGATATCAAGGAAGAGAACCTCGCCTGCATAGAAGGAGTGGATTAAAATGGTTCAAGACGTGTTCGTAGACAGAATTGAAGACGGTATCGCCGTCATGCTTAATGAGCGTGATCAAACGGAAATCCGGGTTGCCTTACAGGATCTCACCTCGATCTCCATTCGTGAAGGGGATCTGCTTTCCATAAACATCAGTGATGAAGGTGCTATTCAGATTCTCGATAAACGGACAGACGAAGAAAAACGGCGGAGAGAGCGGATTCAAGCGAAACAAAAAAAGCTTGCCGGACGAAAGTCCGGCAGCCGATTTAAGAAGTAACCTCATCCATATAATCGCCATATCCTTTTTCCTCCATCTCATCAAGAGGAATAAACGTCATGGCAGCCGAGTTCATACAATAACGGAGCCCGGTCGGTTCCGGGCCGTCTTCGAATACGTGGCCAAGATGTGAATCGCCATAAAGGCTCCGGATCTCAGTTCTAGTATAAAATAGGGTGTTATCCTCTTCTTCCGTTAGAAAATGAGGATCAATCGGTTGAGTAAAGCTTGGCCAACCGGTTTTTGAATCGTACTGATCCCGTGAACTGAAAAGTGGTTCACCACTGACCCGATCCACATAGATCCCGTCCTCATAGTGATCCCAGTACTGATTTCGGTAGGCAGGTTCCGTACCGTCTTCCTGTGTCACTTCGTATTCAATAGGAGTCAGCATCTCCTTCAGTTCTTCATCTGTATACGTAACACCATATAACCCTTCATACTCACCGACGGATTGAGATTCAGGAATATCGTACCGTTCTTCACCCCACACTTCATCAAGAAAATCATCACGCCCTGAACTTGACCGGTACATTCGGTACCGGACGGGATTTTCCTGATAAAATTTCTGATGGTAATCTTCGGCCAGGTAAAAAACATCCGCAGACCGGACTGGTGTGACGATCGGGCTGTCGAAACGGTTCTCTTCATCAAGTGCAGCAATCGATTCTTCTGCTGCGGCTTTCTGATGCTCATCATGATAAAAAACGGCTGTGGAATACTGATATCCGCGGTCTACAAACTGTCCGCCATCATCTGTCGGATCGATTTGCCGCCAAAATACGGACAGAATCGTCTCATAGGTTACGAGCGACGGGTCATACCTGATCTGAACTGCCTCTACGTGATCGGTTTGTCCGGAAGCAACATCTTCATAGGACGGATACGCTTCTGAACCTCCTGTATAGCCGACATAGACATCCAAAACCCCTTCAAGTTCATCAAAAGGCTTTTCCATACACCAGAAACAGCCTCCTGCAAAGGTGGCAAGTTCTCCTTCTGTATGATCTTCAGCTGTTACAGAACGATCACTCCCTGACGATTTATGGAAAGCTGCCTCATAGGCAATCTGCCCGACAGGAATCAGTGCAAGGATGAAAATAGCCGCTATCCCCAGCAATAGTCTTTTTTTTATCACGATGATCACCCTTTCGTGTTGTTATACACAGTATAATGTGCTCGAAGAAAAAAGAAAAACGAAATGCTTTGACCCCTTCGTATAAGATGGATTAGAATGGAAAAGAGGTGAAGAAAAGTGACAAAAAAGACTGCGTACATACTCGTGATTATCGGAGCAGCCCTTTGGGGAACGACCGGCCTGTTTGTTCAGCAATTAAATGCCATCGGGTTTACACCTTGGGAGACCGTTGGGATCCGCTTGACCTTTTCTGCAGTGCTGATTCTGCTTTTTCTCGGCATCTTTAAACCGGCCATGTTACGTATCCAGCTGAGTCACCTGCCCTACTTTATCGGAACAGGGATTATCAGCATTGCCTTTTTTAATTTTTTCTTCTTTACAGTCATTGATGAAGCCAACCTTTCCTTGGCCGTTGTGCTTTTATACACAGGACCTGTATTCGTTACGATTCTTTCGAGGCTCTTTTTCAAGGAACCGTTCACAGGAGCAAAGGGCCTTGCACTTTTCCTAATGCTTCTCGGATGTGCTCTAACCGTCGAGCTGTTGCCTTATGGGACAATGCCTGATGGCTGGAGGATTGTCCTTTACGGATTGTTATCCGGCTTTTTTTATGCCCTCTACAGCATATTTGGCAAGTCCGTCAGCCGTCATTATCACAGCTTAACGATCACGGCCTATTCCATGGTGACCGGATCCGTATTTCTGATGCTGAGCAGTACGCTCTTGCATGAACCTGTCCGTCTCATTCAACCCGAGGTTCTCCTGAACGGTTTCGGCATTGCCCTTTTCGCAACGGTATCCGCTTATGTACTCTATACATTTGGACTCACCTACGTGGAATCAAGCCGGGCATCCATCCTTTCCACGATGGAACCCGTGGTTGCCATCATCATCGGGGTAATGATATTCGGGGATCAGTTAAACAGTTGGCAGGCCCTAGGCTTTGTCCTCGTTTTACTGTCTGTTGCAGTCACGGTGTACAGAAAAAAATCACCCGTTGAAAAAGAAGTAATCCGTCAATTAGGCTGAATCACTGACGAAGAGAGTATCTTGATCAGACGAAGCAAACAAAAAAGAGCGTCCCTGTATCTTCACAGGGACGCTCTTTTGTTTGCGCTTAAAAAAATAAGTAAGAAGGTTGGCTTTCCTGCTCTTTTGCTTTCATCAGTTCCTTGTCCTCATCTCGCACCATCATTTCCTCTGTGTGCATACGCTGTACATCTGACAGAAAATCATGAAAATTAACCTCTCTTCGCTTTTGCATGGAAAGCATCCTCCTTTAATTGTTTTATAACAGAATTTATTTTATAACTGTATACTAATACAGAGTTTCCTTTATGTCAACGATTATTTTTATGAAAATCACGATTTTGTTTTTTCAATTACATCTGAAAGACTTTCATGGGCTAAAAATCCCTCCATGCCGGCTATTTATTTGAAAATCATCTCCCTGAAACTAAAGAACAGACGATGCTCTGCCGATATATATATAAAAGAATGAGGAGTTGGCAACCATGGAAATTACAACACTATCCACCCATGTTGTCCCGTCCGCACCGTCCAAGGCACCGTCATCAGAGAATAAAGCCGTTCATAAAGACACAGAACAAACCCCAAAACAGCAAACAGAAACGTACTCACCGTCAAAAAGACCGCCCGTAAAAGAGATGTCTGCAGAAGAGCGAGAATCATACATTGAAGAATTGAGACAGAAATCTGAAAAACACTTTGAATCCTTAAAAAACCTCGTCAGGAAAATGCTCGAAAAACAGGGATTCAGCTTTCAGGATGTTCAGGATGGCAAGATTGATTGGGATACCTTTGAAGTCGATGAAGCAACCAGGGCTGAAGCAGCGGCTAATATTGCTGAAGATGGACCGTTTGGGGTTGAAGCGACGAGTAACCGGATTGTCAATTTTGCGATTGCACTTTCCGGAGGAGATGTTGAAAAACTGGGGATTTTGCGAGAAGCTATTGATGAAGGATTCAAGGCAGTGAAAGACATCTTCGGGGAACTCCCGGAAATTTCTTTGGAAACCCAGCGTGTGATTCATGAAAAATTAGACCAGTGGGAAAAAGAGCAGCGAGGACAGGATCAACCTGAACCTGAAAAGACAGTTGTTTCATAACAACCGATCACTTTCTTATAGGTTCTGTTAAAGCCTGTTGTTGATATTTACAGTTTGAATGAGCGACAGGCGGCAACACGTGCGGGAAAAGCGCAGACCGAAGATCCACTTTCGCAAAGCGAAAGTCAGCTGAGACAAGTCCGAGGTAAGTGTCCGCCGTAAGCGAGTAAAAACAACTATGAACTTTAACATTGCCTTCATATAAAGAAACGGAGCCGCATCAATTTGCAGCTCCGTTTCTTTGATCTTGTCAGTTTAATTTATAGAATGCCGGCCGTCTGTCTTCAAATACCGGAATCCGTTTTCGAACCGATTTGGATTCTTGCAAATCAATGTCGATCATCAGAATTTCTTCTCGGTCTTCACTCGCCTTCAAAAGAACCTTCCCCCATGGATCAATGACCATTGACGTACCACCAAAGACATTATCAGGATCTGCACCGACACGATTGCACGCAACAATATAGCATTGATTCTCAATCGCCCTGCTCGTCAAAAGAGCAGTCCAGTGATCAATCCTCGCATGCGGCCATTCAGCAACAACAAAAAAAACTTCCGCTTCTTTTAAAGCATGATGCCTGACCCACTCAGGAAAGCGGATATCATAGCAAATCATGCCCGTACACGGCACATCTTCAAGGGTAAAAAAACCGTCTCCGGTCCCCTCGCTTAAATATTTATCCTCATTCATTAATCGAAACAGATGAAGTTTACTGTATGCCTTCACCTGCTCCCCACTGCGATCAATCACTGGCATTGTATTGTAATAGGAGCCGTTTTGATGATCAGCTAAGGAACCTCCGACAACCATCACATCATGTTCGAGTGCCAAATTTTTCAGAAATGCCAACATTGCCGACTGGCTCTCTGCACAAATCTCAGGCAGTCTTGATAAATCATAGCCGGACGACCACAACTCAGGCAGGACGAGAACATCCACCTCGTCCATCGTCACGTTTCTTATTTTATCTTCAATCTTCGCTTTATTCTTCCACGGATCTCCATATACAACGTCAATCTGCAGGATCAGAATCTTCCATTTCATCACTGTCCCTCCCTTTATTTCAATTGATTATTCTATCTGCATCATCGCACGTTGTCAGTCTTTCGTCAAAACCGGCTGGGTATCCATCGTGACCCAAAGGGAAAAGAAAAATGAATAATATTTAAATTGGGGGTATCTTTTTTCAACATTATACGTTATAGTAGTACTTAGCTGTTTGACGTTCGGATAAATTTCAAGTAAGAAAGACTTTTAACAAGGATTCCTCTTGAATGTTTAAATGAAGAGCTCAATAGTAATAAAACGTGGCAACCCCACACAGGAGGATTTTTTCATGACTCAAGGTACAGTAAAATGGTTTAATGCAGAAAAAGGTTTCGGTTTCATCGAAGTAGAAGGACAGGACGATGTATTCGTACATTTCTCCGCGATCCAAGGCGAAGGCTTCAAGACTCTTGAAGAAGGCCAAGCAGTTACTTTCGACATCGAGCAGGGTCAGCGTGGACCACAAGCTGCTAACGTTCAAAAGTAATGAATGATAAAAAGATCCCTTTCGAGGGATCTTTTTTCTTTTGCTCAGATCATCAAGGTGTCCGGTCTCTTCCCGCACTATCATAAAGGCTTCAGAAACCATCACGAAACATAAAAAAGAGGACCGCATCCTGATGGATGTGATCCTCTTTACGCATAATCCTTACGAATCATGCGTTCTGTTATCAGCAGCAGTCACTTTCATTACCTGTCATGACAAGTCCGCTTCCCTGCGGGGTTTCCTGGTAGTCCAGGGCCATGTTTGACGTCTGTCCGTGTACGTGCTGTTCGAATGCAACTTTGATCCCGTTGATCTCTTCAACAATGTCAGTCTGTGACGGCTCATCCAGAGCCAGTCCTAATTGGGGACCGCCTCAGCCCATTCCCGCTACGTAGACTTTAATGTTTGATGCATTGTTCTCATCCAGAATATTCTGGATGAAATCTTTTGCCTTGTCAGTAATATTCATAATCTCACCTCATCTTTATTATACCTATAAGGGTATAGTATCACATAGTGGTTTGCCTTTCAACCATTATAATCATCCGAAATGTGTCCGTCAATCAAAATCTGATGTTTTAAGTCCTGCCTCCCGCTTATTTCAGGCCTTCCGCAAACACATCTGCGTTATGCCTGATCATATCGATATACGTTTCCGCTCCTGAACCTTCAAGTCCAACTGCATCCGTGTAGACTTCACCGGCTATCGGAACATCGGTATTTTCTGATACGGTTTCCATGTATCGATTATCGACCGTTGTCTCAACGAAGAGCGCAGGTATATCCTGCTCCCTTACCAGATCAATAACGGCGTTAATTTGCCCCGTTGTTCCTTCTTCACCAGAATTAATTTCCCAAATACCTGCGGTTTGAAAGCCATAATCCTCTCCAAAATATTTAAAAGCATTTTCACTCACAACAACGATACGGTTCTCTTCAGGGATCTGATCCAATGTTTCATCGACGTACTCAAGAAGATTGTCGATTTCATCAAGATAGGCCTCTGCGTTGGCTTCAAATTCATCCGCATGTTCAGGAAAACGTTCGGTTACATCAGCCAGGATATTGGCAATATAAACCTCAGCATTCTTCGGGCTGAGCCATGCATGCGGATCGACGCCGTCTTCTCCATCAAGAGGAATCTCCGTCACACCGTCAGAAAGTGAAACAATTTCAGTGTTCCCGGTGTTTTCTACGAGTCTTTCAATCCATTCTTCAAGTCCCATCCCATTCGTATAGAAAACATCCGCATCAGTAACATTCCGGAAGTCACTTGGAACCGGTTCATATTCATGAGGCTCTTCTCCAATCGGTACAAGATAATCAACCTCACCCAAATCTCCGATCACCTGGCTGACAAAATCGGCTGTAATTGAAAAACTGGTGGTGACATAAATTTCGTTATCATGACTTGCCTGTTCATTATGTTCTTCGTTAACCGGTTCGTTCTCATCCGCTCCACACGCACTCATGATCAAAAAGAACGGGACCCCGATTAATATTTTAGATACACGCATAATATTTACCTCCATCTATAATTGTTTACCTTGTGCAACTTTATTATTAAATATAATGGATTTAATCATTTTAGTCAAGAAAGAAGATAGTAAACTACTTTGCAACTTTTATCCTGTATACCGATCAGCCAACAAACTAAAAGCATGAGTCATGTTGCGTCATGCACGATTGGTATTTTTTTGATAGACTGAAAGCGTATCATCAGTTTTCTGTACCGGTTACCCACAACACGCTCACAAGGAGGCAACGCACATGAAGCAGGAAGCATCAACAGTTCAAGAGAGTGACATTCGCCAGGTGAGAATCATCGCCGACCCCATTCTTCATCCTGATTCACAAGATCTTTATTTTATCGAAACCACGATTACAGGTGACAACCAATACCTCACGCATCTCTATCTTCATCAAAAGCATGCAGAACCATTGGCACTCACATCCGGGCCACGGGGAATCAGACAGCCCCGTTTGTCCCCTGACGGTCAAGCCATTCTCTACATCAGAAAACCCGAATCCTCTGATCAGCCCCAGGTCTTCATTCAACAGCTCCTGGGAGGGGAAGGCGTACAAGTGACGCAATTGCCAAAAGGCGTTCAGGCAGCAGAGTGGGCCTCTGATAAAGACCATCTGTTTATTACTGCAAAGTTGAATGACACAGAAAAGGGCGAAATGATGGATGCATTTCCTGGTGATTCTCGTAAAGACGATTCTAAGAAAAATGAATCGTCAAAACAACCGTATATCGTGACAAGACTCGATTACAAATCGGATGCGGCCGGATTTAAGGATGAAACCTGTTCGATGGTTGCCAAACTGACGCTTTCAACAGGCCAAATGCAGATATTGACACCGTTTGGTGCAGATCATCAATTTCAAGATTATCACCAAGAGTCAAACTGTATACTGATCACCGCGAATCGGGGGGAAGATTGGGAAGTACGCTCTGACCTGTATGAAGTATCACTTGATGAATCTCTGTCCGAAACGGATCATTCAGGTTCCGGACTCACCGTACAGCGGGCAGCCTACTATGACGGTAACATTCTGCTCCTTGCCCATGAAAAAACCTATCTTGGAGCGACGCATAACGATCTTTGGATGATGAGGCGCTCCGGCAAAGAAAAACAAAATCTGACAGCAGCATTTGATTGGCCTGTAGGTGATCAAATAATCGCGGATAGCCGCTACGGGGATTCATCTTCTCGATTTGTGATTGATCACAACGAATCCAAGCTCTATACACTTGTCAGTCTAGAAGGCACGACACAGCTTTATGCTTTTGATCTGCGAGGAAAAGATGAGCCTCAGGTCATGACGAGCGGCCGTCATCATGTCTACAATTTTGATATCATTCCCGGTAAAGAAGCCGTCGTTGCCATCAGTACCCCGGTTTGTCCGGGTGAGATCCATTCTCTGTCTCTAAGTGGGAATGGTGAAACGGCCTCCATCACCAACAGAAATGAAAACTGGGTGAACCAGAAAACACTCTTTACTATGGAAGAAGTTCGAACACGATCTTCCGATCAAACGGAAATTCAAGGTTGGATCATGGGTGCTGGAGCGTCGGAAGATCTATCGAAAAAACCGGCCATTCTGGAAATTCACGGTGGACCACACGCGATGTACGGGTACAGCTTCTTTCATGAACTCCAGTACCTGGTTTCACAGGGCTATATCGTCATGCTCTGTAATCCGAGAGGCAGCCATGGTTACAGCCAGGCGTTCGTAAATGCTGTTCGCGGTGATTACGGCGGGATGGATTACGAGGATCTTATGGCATTTACCGATGCTTGTCTAGAGCGTTATCCTGAAATTGATCAAGAGAGGCTCGGTGTCACGGGCGGAAGTTACGGAGGGTTCATGACGAACTGGATCATCGGTTCAACAGACCGCTTCAAAGCAGCTGCAACACTTCGTTCCATTTGCAACTGGACAAGTTTTTTCGGCGTTTCCGATATCGGCTATTTCTTCACCGAATGGGAAGTGGGTGAAACGCTCCTCAGTAATCCTGAACGACTCTGGCAGCATTCCCCCCTCAGACTCGTTGCTGACATGAACACACCATTATTGATCATGCATGGGGAAAAAGACTATCGCTGCCCGATCGAACAGGCTGAACAGCTCTTTACTGCTCTGAGATTCCGTGGTCAGGATGTTCGTTTTGTCAGAATGCCTGATGCCAATCATGAACTCTCGAGAAGCGGACCTCCTGAACTGCGGGAAGCCCGTCTCAAAGAGCTGTCCGATTGGTTTAACAGTAAACTCTGAACCTGTTTGAGTATTGAACATCCTATTGAAAATAAACGATGAAAATCGCCATAGAAAAGCCGGGGCATGAACGATCATGCTCCGGCTTTTTTTGAACTGTTATTTAAATAACCCTTCTTTTTTCAGTGTCTCAACAAACTGCGGATTCACGTCTTTACCTTCCGCCTCAAGCTCGACTTCATCACCTGGCTGCAGAGCAAGCGCAAGTAAGCCCAACAGGCTTTTGCCATCGACCACCCAGTGTTCTTTTTTGACAAGGATTCTCTCCTCATACTTTGCTGCTTCATTCACAAACAGACTTGCTGTCTCACCGAATAAAGGTCTTGCTGCAGTTAATTTCATGATCTAAGCACCTCCATAACGAATTCATTTCATTATATATAAAATTAAGCCAACTTCCAAGTCTTTTTTATACAGATGCCGTATCCATCAGTGGGCATGACAGTCTGACTTTTGCTATACTGATACTAATCGAAAGGTTACTATTGGAGGCCGATCCCCATGAATCAACCAGTCAATCTGCTATCTCAACACTTTGAAGACCGAAAGGCCAGAATTCTCGGTGAGCAGTCGTCCGCTCACTTTTCCTTATTCCTTCCACTCGTGTTTCGTGACGATGAATGGCATCTGCTGTTTCAGGTTCGTTCAAACAATGTCAAACAGCCGGGTGAGGTCTGTTTTCCAGGTGGCAGGGTAGATCCGGGAGACACGAGCTATCAAGCGGCAGCTTCCCGGGAACTGCAGGAAGAACTTGGCCTCGAGCCCGAGCACACCGCTCTTCTCGGTGAGCTTGATATCATGGTTACACCCTTTCAGTTTATGATTCATCCATTTATCGGAATCATCCACAATGAATCTGTGATCTCACCAAATCCCGGAGAAGTGGCTGAGATTTTCACAGTTCCCGTCAGTGAGCTGATGACCATGGCGCCTAAAGAACATCCGATCAGACTCGACGTCAGACCGGAAAAAGGTTTCCCCTACCATTTAATCCCGAACGGGGAAGACTACAACTGGCGCACCGGCTATATTAAAGAACTGTTCTATGAATACGACGGACGTATCATCTGGGGGCTGACTGCACGTGTCCTGGCGCATGCCATTGATGAGCTTTCGCAAATTACCTGATACCCGTCACATGCTGTTTCGCATCTCTTCCAGCATCGCCATGACCATATTGGCAGAGTTCACGCCTGCTGTCTCGAGGAACTCTTCATAAGACATCAGGGCATCTTTTCCTGCAATATCGGAGAGTGAGCGGATAATCACAAAAGGCACTTCAAACTGATAACATACCTGCGCAATCGCTCCTGCCTCCATTTCAGCACATTGCGGTTTATTGAAGATCTTCTTCAGCCCCTCGACTCGTTCATGATCGCTCATGAATGAGTCACCGGAAATAATCAGGCCCTGAGCCATAGCCATCCCGGCTTCTTCAGCACCTTTTTTAGCAATCTGAATCAGCTGCTCATCCGGAGTAAACATCGCAGGCATTCTTGGAACCTGTCCAAATTCGTAGCCAAACGCCGTTGCATCAACATCGTTGTATCGTACTTCATCTGAAACAACCACATCGCCAACTGCCAACGTCTGGTCAAGTCCGCCGGCTGAACCGGTGTTCACGATATACTCCGGATGATAAAGTTGATTCATCAACGTAGTGCTGACGGCTGCATTCACCTTGCCTATCCCGGATTTGGCGAGAATCACTTCTACGCCGTTTAACTTGCCCAATGTAAACTCACAGGTGGCAAGCATCGTCTCTTCAATAATATCCATTTTAGAACGGAGAAGATCCACTTCCTCTTCCATCGCCCCGATTACTCCTACTCTCATCGTTCCACACTCCTTTATCGATATTCCATGCACCTGTTAATCATAGCTGACCTGTTCCGTTAACGCAATATCCTGTAAACAGCAAAAAAGCAGGACCCCAAAAAACGGTTCCTGCTCCAATCAATGCGAATGCCCCACAACATAAACTCTTACTGATAAGGGTTTGTGGAAAGCTCTTCTTTCGTTACCGGCATCCATCCTTCATTCTCCACCCAGGACAGAGTAATCTGATAGGCCTCAGAACGGTTTTCACGCAGACTGACAGTTCCTTCTGCAGTCTGATGATCACCACCGTTTCCCAGCCATTCAATGATCATTTCATCCTCGGAGCGGTTCATTGCATATTCAAGCGCCCGAACCATCTCATCCCAGTTCACATGATCACGATCATATACAGCCGTAAAAGGCTCCTCCTGAACTGTTCCGATTGGTCCCCAGTCTCCCTCTGTCACTTCGGCGGTCTCAGCGGAACTGTCATCATCATTTGCAGTACCTTCATTATTGGACGATGATCCGTCATCGATATCCGCTGATCCGCTGTCTGCACCCGTGTTATCTGATTCTTCTTCAATTCCGGAATCGTCGTTGTTTTCTGGAGCAGATTCTTCGATTTCATTCTCACCATTGTTCTGTTCATTGGCTTCTTCCTCGTTCTCATTCACATCGAGGTTTTCTTCAGCTTCGTTATCATTATCAACAGCCACCGGATCGTCATCGCCACCACCGATAAACATCGATGCTGAAATGACAACAATCAACAGCGCAACAATACCGATCGCAAGATTTAAAAACATATTTTTCTTCTTTTCTTTACGGACTTCTGCCCGGTTCAATCCCTGATTTGTCTGATCACTCATCTGACACATCCTCCTCATGCAACAATTGGGTTCTTCATTATTATAGACGATCCCATTCATTTTTACGACACTCTGATTGGAAAAACGATTGAATTTAAACAAATCGTAAGAATGATGTAAAAAACGGCCCCCGTCAAAATCGACTGGAGGCCGTTTATCCTTTTATGAGAAAGGATCAGGATACTGCTGTAATTTTAACGGTCATGTCGCCGCCTGGAGTGGAGACCGTCACCTGATCTCCGATTTCTTTGCCAATCAGGCTTTGTGCCATCGGTGATTCATTGGAAATCTTCCCATCCAACGGATCGGCTTCTGCACGGCCTACTATCACATATTCTTCTTCTTCACCGTCGGGAATCTCTACGAATGTCACTTTCTTCCCAAGTGATACCTTCGAAGAATTTTTATCTTCTTCGATGATCTCTGCGTTACGGATCATCGTCTCAAGCTGTTGGATTCGCCCTTCAACAAAAGCCTGTTCTTCTTTAGCCGAATCATATTCGGAGTTCTCCGAAAGATCCCCGAAACTGCGCGCCACTTTTATGCGTTCCACAACCTCTTTTCGACGTTCCGTAATCAGCTGTTCAAGCTCTTCTTCGAGCTTCTTTTTACCTTCTTCAGTCATATAATGTTTCTCTTCTGCCATTGTTCCATTCACTCCTTCATGATCTTCGCCCGTTCAAAAACCGGCAACGCTTTCATCTGTATTTCTCAGAACACACTCTGGTCATGGTGTCTCAGAACGGTAAAAGCCCGGCCACAAAGCACGCTTTGAGGCCGGAGCGTCGAAATGTCACGCTATCGAATTCAACCTGTTATTTCCATACCAGTATGTTCTGTATGCTATTATATACAATCTGTCTGAAAAACGCCAACACATTTATTTAAGAAATGATCTCCATGACCAGATTTCAATAAATCTTCACACGTCCCGCCTCAATAGCTTCCGATCTCATTGGTGATCGTGCGGATCTTGGATACAAGCAAATCAATCGCAACATGATTATGCCCGCCTTCAGGGATAATGACATCCGCATACCGCTTCGTCGGCTCGATGAACTGGAGATGCATCGGCCTTACCACCGTCGTGTATTGATCGATAACCGAATCAATTGTACGTCCACGTTCCTGAATATCCCTCAATAGCCTTCTGATGATTCGTAAATCCGAGTCTGTATCAACAAACACCTTAATATCCATCATATCTCTCAGTCGTTCATCTTCGAGAATCAGAATCCCTTCAAGAATGATGACATCTCTTGGCTGCTGTGGAATGGTTTCCTCCGCCCTCGTATGATTCGGATAATCATAAACCGGCTTTTCAATCGCCTGACGGTTTTGCAGCTGATCGAGGTGTTCAATCAAAAGATCTGTATCAAACGCAAGCGGATGATCATAGTTCGTCTTCAGCCGCTCCTCCATCGGAAGATGATCCTGATCTTTGTAATACGCATCATGTTCAATCATCAAAATCGACTGTTCAGGGAACTCTTTGCAGATTTTATGGGCCACAGTTGTCTTACCGGAACCGGAGCCGCCGGCAACGCCAATGATAACGGGTTTGTTCTCCATATTAAGGTAGTTCCTTTCTCATCATATTATATGGTGAAACAGGCCGTTCAGTTTTAAACGTCACCACCTGAAGAGGGTGCCTTGCTGCATCAATCACTTCGTCCTTGTCATTTCGGATTTCACCGACGGTCATTGAAAAGGATTCAATGTCCGGACCAAAGAATTCCACTTTGTCACCTGGACGGAAATGATTTCGCTGCTGCAACGTCACTGTTCCTGTTTCCTCATCATAATCTAACACAAGTCCTGCAAAATCAAAAGGTGTTTTTTGTTTATGATAACGGAAAAGCTGCTCCTCATAGCCAGGGGTATTTTCAAAAAATGCAGGTGCAGCAGGTCGGTTGGCACACTTTTCAAGTTCATCGAGCCATTCCTGTTTGATCGTGAAATTGTCCGGGTCATCACAGTATGCATCAATGACTTTGCGATACACACCGATAACAGTCGCTACATAATGAATGGATTTCATGCGTCCTTCCACTTTCAGACTGTCAATGCCTGCTTCGATCAGTTTCGGGATCGATTCGACAAGATTCAAGTCTTTCGGCGACATGGCGAATGGGGCATCTTCCTCGTCAAACAGCGGATTTGCATCTTCCACCGTGTCGGACGGGCCGTCTTCATAAAGAAAATAGTCCCAACGGCAGGACTGGCAGCAGCCGCCCCGGTTGGAGTCTCTCGCTGTCATATGATTGCTTAACGTACATCTTCCAGAATAAGAAATGCACATCGCTCCGTGAATAAAAGTCTCAATCTCGATATCCACCTGCTTTTTCATCTCAAGCATTTCCTGAAGCCCGACTTCTCTTGCAAGCACAACCCGGTCAAGCCCTTCACTCTTCCAAAAATCCACCGCTTGCCAGTTCGTCAGAGATTGCTGAGTTGATAAATGGATCTCAAGCTTTGGTGCAGCTTCTTTACACGCTTCAATAATCAGCGGGTCGGCCACAATGATGCCTTTCACTCCGACTTTCTGAAGGTCGCTCAGGTAGTCGTCTAATCCTTCCATGTTCTCGTTATGAGCAAAGATATTGGTTGTCACATAGATACAGGCACCATACTCATTGGCAAATTCAACGGCCTCTTTCATTTCATCTATGGAAAAATTATCAGCGTTTGAACGGAGTCCGAAATCCTGACCGCCGATAAACACAGCGTCAGCACCGTAACGCACTGCCACTTTCAGTTTTTCCAAGTTCCCTGCCGGTGCAAGGAGCTCCGGCTTCTTCGTAATGACCCGTTTTCCTGAAGGACGGACTTCCTTTGTCGTAGCCATTGAGCCACACCTTCCTTTCTTCAATATACCGATTCCTTAAAAAAGAATCCGCTGTCGATCGGTCTGTTTTCAGGCTGAATGGCTTTCACCTGTTCAAGCCACGTTTCTTTCTCGTCACTATATCGATCCGGATCGGCACAGTACTGATCAATCGCCTGTCTGTATAGTCGGGTAACACCAATCAGATAATCGCCATCCTTAAAGATCCCGTCAATCTTGAACGAATCAACGCCTGCATCGATCATTTCATCGAGCTCATCTATGATGCACATATCTTTCGGACTCATGATATGAGTGCCGTTCCAGTCTTCCCAGATCGGATATTTCACATCCCTTTCCGGATCGTGAAGAACAAGCGAGCGATCTTTTGAACGCCCCTGTACGGCCAGATCCTGCCCTTGGAACTCCATGTAATTCCCGACCAGAGTTCGTTTTGACTGGAACATACACGTCATCCCCTGGACTTGAACCTCAATTTGGACCTCGGCATTTTCTTTAATCTCCAAGACCGCATCCATATTCAGTTCCCTCGCCAATACAGCTCTTGAGGAACCTTTTCGCCCCCAATAATTCGCCGTATACCAGTTTGTGACCGTCGTCTCTGTATTCCAATGAAGGGGAATGCCCGGTGCATGGCGTTTCGCATTGACCAATACAGCAGGATCACCGAACACGATCCCGTCCACGCGTTGCTCATGCAGAAATGCCAGGTAGTCCGGCAGCCTGTCGAGCATGTCATTATGGAAAAGGGCATTCATCGCCACATAGACCGACGCATTCCTGTCATGCGCAGCCTCCACCACTTCCTTGATATCATCACGTTTAAATTCACCGGCAAGTCGGAGTCCAAAGGCTTCTTCGCCAATCATCACCGCATCTGCACCGGCTTCAATAACGGCCCGGGCATTCGCCACATCAACGGGCGTTACGAGCAGTTCCGGTTTCGTCATATGCATTGCCTCCATTCTGTTTGATTGAAATCATTAATCCGTCACCCACGGGCAAAATAATCGTCTGCCAGTCCGGCGTTTCCATCATTTTTTTGTTAAACGCACGTATTTTTCTCACCAGTGCACGCGTATTCCGGTTAGGGTGATCCTCCTTATCAGCAACGAGGCCCTTAAAAAGGACGTTGTCCGTAAAGACAATTCCTCCTTCTCGAACGAACGGCGCGTACAGGTTAAAAAAAGTTTCATACTGCCCCTTCGCAGCATCGATAAACAGTGAATCAAAAGGGGCATGTCTGCGCACCGAATCTTCAATGTGCAAAGCGTCTTCCTTGTATAAAACCACCCGATCGTCAAGACCAAAAGTCAAAAACGTGTCCTCCGCTTTTCGAGCACGCTCCTCATCGCGTTCAACGGTTACGAGGCTAGCCGCCTCCACAGCTTTCAGAATTCTTGAACCGGAATAACCGATGGCTGTACCAATCTCCAGGACGTTTTTTGGCTGGAGAACTCTCATGTAATGAAGCATGACTGATATACTGTCTCTTTCCATAATCGGAACCTGATTTAGCTCTGCATAGCGTTCAAGAGCCTGAAAATCCTCATCGCTCTGTCCAATCAGCTGATCAAGATAGTGTGATTGACCGTTCATTTTTCCATCTCCCAATAGTGTATACCTGTTTCGACCCGATACATTCTAACACAAAAGGAAAGAGAATGCGACAACCGCAGACTCTTTCCCTCTCTTTGTATTTACTGATACTGATTGACAATCGCATTATGCTCGGCAAAATTCTCTGAGAAATAGACTTCCCCATCAGGGGCATGGTAGAAGAACAGATAGCTGTGTTCATCCGGCATGGAAGCAGCACGGATTGATGCCTCACCAGGGTTATTGATGGGGCCGACAGGCAAGCCTCTGATGTGATACGTGTTATAAGGGGACTCTATCTCCAAATCCTCAAACAACGTACGTGATAAGCGTTCACCATGCGCGTACCCGACGGTCGGATCCATTTCAAGGCGCATATCAATACTCAGACGGTTTTCAATGACGCCTGAAATAATGGTCCGTTCGTCGTCATCCCTTGCTTCTCCTTCGATAATGGACGCCTTGGCCAGCAGTTCGTGAATCGTGTCCTCCGAATCAAATGCATTTGCATTCTGCAAAACGGTATTCATCCGGCTCAACATCGCCTCTATGACCTGTTCATTCGTTAATTCCTCTTCGATAAAGTCATAGCGTGCGGGGAACAGATAGCCTTCCAGCGGTTCTCTGATCTCATCTTGCAGGATCTCTTCACCCAGCATATCAAACCGATCAATCAGCTCTTCGAGATAGTCCTCATCCCGGGCGGTCTCCAAAAATGATTCCGTTTCCAGGTTCGTCTCCTCCGCCACTCTTGCCGCAATCTCCGTAAGCCAAAGCCCTTCAGGTATCGTAAAGATCGTCTGATACTCATCATGGATTGCGCCGGTTTTGAGCTCTTCTATGATTTCATCAAAATGCATATCTGTTCTGAGAGCATAGTCACCAGCCTGAAATCCGGCTTCATTTTGGAACCGGACATAATAGCGGAAAATGGCTCCGTTTTGTATGACGCCTTCTTCTTCAAGTATTTCTGCGATGGAATCCGCTGTTGATCCAATCGGTATCGAGACGCTGATTTCATCAGCATGTTCATCTTCTTCGGGCTCTATTTCAGCCATGACATACCTGTATGCGCTGAATCCAGCGACAGCAATGGCAATAATCAGGACAAAAAATACAACCAGGACAATTCGTCTGACGATAGTCGCCTCCTTTTTACGCTGTTCCACTTTTTCTTTATGTTTCCGTTTCTTTTCTTCTTTTAACGCTTGTTTATCTTTCGTCATGACAGGCACCCCTTTCACCAATCCTCATTATACATCAGAATCCCTGTTTTTAATAACAGTTTTTTACCGCTGTTTTCTTACAATTCTGTTCAAAAAAAGCCCGGCTCTGCATGGGACATCCCAAAACAGGCCGGACTTGATTGATGCTTGGCATCGGCGTATTACGATTCACCGTCATCGGAGAAGGTGTTTAAGAGTTCCTCAACCATTTCCCATTCTTCATCAGATTCAATCGGGAACAGCGTCATTTCACCCTGCTCGTCCTCTTCATAAAGAAAGGCATGGACTTCCACTTCCTCTTCATCATCCGCCTGCGATCCTTCCGGTGTCACAACGATGTATGACTTTTCTGTAGCATCCACATCGAAAGTAAACAGGACCTCAAACAGATGCTCGTCTCCATTCTCATCAGGGATGACAATACGTTCTGTTTCCTGCGGTTCGTGTATTTGATAATCAGACATGTCTCATTCTCCTTTATTTATCATGATCTTGAGTCCAGATACCCCTGCAGTATAAAAACCGCAGCCATTTTATCGATCACATTCTTGCGCTTCTTCCGACTGACGTCGGCACTGATCAGTGTTTTCTCTGCAGCTGCCGTTGTCAGCCGCTCATCCCAGAGAATAACCGGAAGACCGGTTGCCTCTTTCAGCGACTCGGCAAAGGCCTGGCATAGCTCGCCGCTCGGTCCGATCGTCCCGTTCATGTTCTTCGGAAGGCCCACAACAATCTGTTCCGCACCTTCTTCTTCAACAAGATCCACGATCCGTTGAACGTCTTCGTTTTCTTTGCCTTTCTTACGCCGGTGCGTTTCGACGCCCTGTGCCGTCCACCCAAAGGGATCACTCACGGCAATCCCGATCGTTTTCGTACCGACGTCCAGACCGATTATTTTCATTCCTCTTCCTTCTCTTCTTGCATATGATGAGCGAGATAGGATCGTACAAGTTCTTCGATCAACTCGTCACGTTCCACCTTCCGAATCAGTGTACGGGCATCATTGTGACGGGGAATATAAGCCGGATCTCCTGACAACAGATAGCCGACGATCTGGTTGATCGGGTGATATCCTTTATCATCCAGTGCACTGTACACCTTCAAAAGAACAGATTTCACATCGTCGTTCATCGCATCATCATTAAAATTGAATTTCATTGTGTGATCCTGGGATCCCATAACACACCCACCTCTCAAAGTTCTTGCAAATAAACATGATTTCTTAGCGGATTTCCTGCGTCATTATTGTATTGGATTCTATTTCTATTGTACATGAAAACGAATGAAATCACATGCTTTTTATTAATTCAGGCACTTTTTTCAACGCTTCAGGAAGAGCATCCGGATTCTTGCCGCCAGCCTGTGCCATATCAGGACGACCACCTCCGCCGCCGCCGCACATCCCCGCGATTTCCTTCACCAGATTACCGGCATGATACCCTTCTGTGACATAATCTTTTGACACACTCGCGACAATACTGACTTTGTCACCGGTGACAGCACCAATCACAATAATTCCGGATGGAATCTTCTCTTTCAGCGTGTCTGCCGTCTTACGCAGGGTATTCATATCCTTTGCTTCGACCTGCTTATAAAGGACGGGGATTCCTTCGATTGTCTCCACGTCATCAAGAACGGACCCTGCTTCGAGATTGCTGAGCTTGGCTGAGAGGGATTCCACTTCCTTGTCCTTCTCTCTTAACTGCTTTTGCAGCTGATCGACCCGGTATGGCACATCTGCCACCTTCGTCTTCAGCTTTGCAGCCGCTTCATCAAGATAGGCAAGCTGATGATTCATGAACTCGTATGCACCCTTTCCGGTAACGGCCTCCACACGTCTGACCCCGGCACCGATACCTGCCTCAGAGACGAGCTTGAAAAGACCGATTTCAGCAGTGTTCTGCACGTGACAGCCTCCACACAGCTCCAAACTGTATTCGCCGACCTGAACGACGCGGACTTCTTTCCCGTATTTCTCACCGAAAAGCGCCATTGCGCCCATTTCTTTTGCATGGTCGATGCTCGTATTCATGATCTCAACCGGAATCGATGCCCAAATTTTTTCGTTGACAATCGCTTCCACTCGATTAACCTCTTCTTCGGTCATCTGACCGAAGTGGGAAAAGTCAAAACGGAGTCTGTCGTCCCCGACAGAAGAACCGGCCTGGTTCACGTGTTCACCGAGGACATCCTTCAATGCCTGGTGTAAAAGATGCGTAGCCGTATGATTCTTGATGATCGCTTTTCGCATCCGTTCTTTGACTTCGGCTGTTACCGCTGCACCAGCTTTCAGTGTACCTTCCGAGATCTTTCCGATATGCAGATGCTGACCATTCGGCGCCTTCTTCACATCGTCTACTTCAACGGTTACACCCTCAGCGTGGACGGTGCCCTGATCCGCCAGCTGTCCGCCGCTTTCCGCATAAAAAGGCGTTCTTGTGAGCATAAACTGTATCTCATCGCCTTCTGTTGCAAAATCAACCCGGCTTCCATCTTTCACGATCGCTGAGACCGTACCTTCATCTTGCAGGTGTGTATAACCCGTAAATGAACTGGCTTCTTCAATGCTGCCGAGAACTTCATCCTGAAGCTGCATGGATCCGGAATCCTGACGGGCGGAACGGGCTCTGTCACGCTGCGCTTTCATTTCTTTGTCAAAACCGGCTTTATCTACGGTCAAACCGGCTTCCTCGACGTATTCTTCCGTCAGATCGACTGGAAATCCGTACGTATCATACAGTTTGAAGACGGCCTCACCCGAAATGTCTGTCTGCCCATTTTCCTTGGCTTCTTTAATCAGGTTAACGATCATGTTCATCCCGTCCTGGAGAGTTTCATGGAACCGGTCTTCTTCCGTTTTTACCACTTTGGCGATAAAGTCCGCTTTCTCCCCCACCTCGGGATAAAACTCCGTCATGATCGACCCAACCACAGGGACCAGCTTATACATAAATGCATCATCGAGACCGAGCTGCTTGGCATAACGCACCGCCCGTCTCAACAGACGTCGCAGGACATACCCGCGCCCCTCGTTGGAAGGCAAGGCACCATCAGAAATCGCAAATGTCACCGTGCGGATATGATCGGCGATGACTTTAAACGCGGTATCCGCCTGGTCATCTTCCCCATACGTTTTGCCGGACAGGCGCTCTGTTTCCTCAATGAGCGGTACAAACAGGTCCGTATCGAAATTGGTCCGTGCATCCTGAATGACTGAAACCATGCGTTCAAGTCCCATGCCGGTATCAATATTTTTCTTCGGAAGAGGCGTGTAGCTGCCGTCCGGGTTGTGATTGAACTGGCTGAATACCAGGTTCCAAATCTCCAGGTGCCGCTCATTTTCACCGCCGGGGAACATTTCCGGATCATTCGGGTCGTTGCCGTATGCTTCTCCGCGGTCGTAAAAGATTTCGGTATTTGGTCCACACGGTCCTTCACCAATATCCCAGAAATTCTCTTCCAGGCGGATAATCCGTTCTTTCGGCAAACCGACTTTCTGATGCCAGATTTCAAAGGCTTCATCATCTTCCGGATAGATCGTAACAGCGAGTTTATCCGCATCGAAACCGATCCAGCGTTTGTCTGTGAGAAATTCCCATGCCCAGAGGATCGCTTCTTCCTTAAAATAGTCTCCAATAGAGAAATTACCGAGCATCTCAAAAAAGGTATGATGGCGCGCTGTTTTCCCCACATTTTCGATGTCGTTTGTACGAATGGATTTTTGGGCATTGACAATCCGCGGATTGTCCGGAATCACCCGTCCGTCAAAATACTTCTTCAGCGTTGCAACCCCGCTGTTAATCCACAGCAACGACGGATCTTCATGGGGAACGAGTGATGCACTCGGCTCCACTGCATGTCCTTTCTCCTTAAAAAAATCCAGATACATTTGCCTTACTTCTGCAGATGTTAATCGTTTCATTGTTATACCCTCCTGTATGTTTGACTCATTCTGACTGTATTTAACCGGCGTCCTGTCAGTCGGCAGAATCGGCAAAGCAATAAAAAACGCCCCTGTCTGCATGCAGACAGGGACGAGTATGCTCGCGGTACCACCCATGTTACCGATGCAAACATACACCGGTCGCTTCAGACAGATAACGGCTGTTTAACCGGCAGGTTTTGGCCTGCTCTCAGGAGTAGCAACAGAAAAAGCCCAATCCCGGTTCTTCTTCCAGCCGCGGAAGAACCTCTCTGTCTGGCGGGTGATTTCCTTCGTCTCCGTCATCAATTTCAGTTTCCACTAGCAATTATAGAAAGATCGACGCCGTTTGTCAACGTCCCTCTTCCTTTTCTTTGGCCGGTACAACTGACAGAAGCCTCTCCTTCAATGTCGTTCTTCTGAGGGTCTCTTCACCTGTCACTACCGCCTTCTCAAGAGCATCCCATTCTCCGCAAAGAATCAGGTATCCTTTGGCCCTCGTTGCACCTGTGTATATGAGCTTCTTTCTGAGCATCCGCCAATAGCTTTTCACAACGGGCATTACGACGATCGGAAACTCACTGCCCTGTGATTTATGAATCGTACAGCAATACGCATGGGTGATCATATTCAGATCATTCCGTTCATAATCGACTTCCTCCCCGTTAAAGGAAATCGTGATTTTCATGACTTTTTCAACGGTTTCTTTCGCCCTGATGATCGACACGATCTCTCCCCGGTCACCGTTAAAGACGTTATTTTCCGGATCATTGATCAGTTGAAGGACCATATCGCCGACGCGGTAGGTCACCTCACCAAACTGCACTTCACGCACGCGTTCACGCTTCGGGTTAAACAGATTCTGTAGCATGACGTTTAATGCGTCCACACCGGCCTCCCCTTTATACATCGGGGCGAGCACCTGTATATCCCTGGCGTGATAGCCCTTTTTCACTGCGCCTTCACAAACCTGTCTGACGATTGTCTGCACCCCTTGCGTCTGACAAGGGAAAAACCGCAAGTCTTTATTCGACGTATCGATTCCCTCCGGCGGCAATCGGCTTTCTTTAATCTGATGGGAAAAATCGATGATTCTCGATCCTTCTTCCTGTCGGAAGATATCGACAAGCCGCACGTTCGGCGCCGCATCCGAGGCCAGCAGGTCCTCCAATACCTGACCCGGTCCGACGCTCGGAAGCTGATCCTCATCACCGACAAATATAACCTGCATCCAGGTCGGTGTCGCTTTTAAGAGCTGATTCATCAGCCACGTATCCACCATGGACACCTCATCAATGATCAGGAGCTCACCGTCAATGGGATCATCATCATCTTTTTCGAAATACCCTTCGTTTTCACCTTTATAACCGAGGAGCCGGTGGATCGTGGAGGCCGGAAGTCCTGTGGATTCTGTCATTCGCTTTGCAGCGCGTCCTGTCGGTGCCGCCATGACAATCGGAAACGGGCCATCTTTTTTCCCGTACTCGGCAGGATCCACCGAGACGCCTTTCAGCCGGCCAAACACTTTGACAATTCCTTCAATGACAGTGGTTTTCCCTGTACCGGGTCCACCTGTCAGAATCATGACTGGTGAATGAAGACCTGTGAATACGGCTTCGCGCTGAGACTCCGCATAGGTGATGCCCAGTTCTTCCTCCACTTCGCCGAGGGCTTTGTATATTTCCGCCTCCGGAAACTGGTCCACCTGTTCCATCCGGTTTAACAGACGGTCCATATGGGTGACAATCCCCCGCTCCGCATGATAAAGCGACGGCACGAAGCAGCGTCCGTTTTCATAGCGGATTTTGTCTTCTTCTTCAAGTTCAAGGAGCTGTTGGCTGAGACTGCTCTCATCAATGGGCTCCGTCACGCCGGCAGAAAGAAGCTGGTCTGCAAGAACAAGCAGCTCCGTCGCCTCGATATATGTATGACCGTTTGAGAAGGTCTCTTCCTGAAGACAAAAGAGAAGCCCTGCTTTTAAACGGTCCCCGTGGTTCACGGTCAGTCCCTGCTTACGGCCAATCTGATCGGCTTTTTGAAAGCCGATGCCTTCGATGTCCTCCACAAGGCGATAGGGATTCTGTTCCATGATATCAAGGGCACTTTCCTGATAGGCCTGATAGACCTTCAGCGCCATCTTCACGCCAAATCCAAAATCATACAGCTTTGTCAAAATACCCTCGATCCCCTGATCTTCTTTGAGCTGACTGACGAGGATCTCTTTTTTGGCTTCGTTCATGTTCGGAACGTCATCGAGTACCTTACGGTTTTCAAGAATTTTCGATATGGCGCTCTCACCGAGGACACTCACGATGGACTGGGCGGTTTTGCGGCCAATTCCTTCGAAACGGTCGCTCGACAAATACAGCACAATTCCCTCGCCCGTTTCCGGCATGACCGTTTCACAGGAATCAAACTGAAGCTGCCTGCCGTAAAGCGGATGTTCCGTCAGACTGCCTTCAAAGCGGTAAACCATATCTTTTTCAGGCGGTTTCATGGGACCGACTACCGTCATCTCTTTTTCATCGATGTCGTCACTCGCCTTTTTCACCCGGATCTTCGCCACGGTATAGAGCGTTTCAGGTGCATGAAACACCTGGGCTATCAGTTCACCCTGTATGAACGTTTTTGTTTCGTTCTGTTCGTCAGCCATCATCGATTCCCCGATTCACCGATAGTCTTGTTTACTCGCTGCCTTCCCCGTTCAACACCGCATCCATCTGTTTCTTTCCGTTCGCACTGAGCGCATGATCCGGCTGAATGGCAAGGGAGCGCTCAAAAGCATCCAGGGCTTTTTCGGCATCGTCCTGATAGGCATAGGCAACGCCGAGGTTAAACCAGCTGTCTGCGTGGGCATCATCGAGCTCGTTCACCCGTAAAAAAGCCTCAACCGCCTCACTGATATGCTCCGTTTGGGCCAGACTGAGGCCATAGTGAAACCATGCGTCCACATCAGACGGATTTTGATCAACGGCGGTTTTCAGCTGTGCTGAGGCCCGTAAAAAGTCGTTCTGCTGGTAATGGCACATCCCGAGCATGTAGTACACGTCGGCCTCAACCAGACCGAGCTTCAGTGCTTCCTGATAAGCCGCTGCCGATTCAGGGAACTGCTCGAGGTTATAAAGAGCGTTCCCCTTCCCGTATGCAGCTGTTGCCTGACTCCCGTCAAGAGAAAGTGCACGGTCAAAAAACACCGTGGCCTTTTCGTTCTCACCGACGGCGGACAAAAGATTTCCAAAGTTGATATATCCGACCGGATCCTTCGGGTTCTCTTCAATACTCTCATTTAACAGCTTTGCCGCTGTTTCAAGTTCGCCGTCCTGCATTGCTTTTACTGCCTGCTGATTCTTATCCACACCGTTCACCTCTTTACTGCTAGTTCCGATTTGATTCGTTCATTGATGGTTCCGCCGCCAAGACAAATCTCATCGTCATAAAAGACAACTGCCTGACCTGGCGTGACGGCACGCTCCGCCTCGTCAAACATCAACGTCACCGATCCGTCCGGTTCCACAGTTACCGTTGCTCCGCGGTCCTGCTGGCGGTAACGTGTCTTCACCGTACAGTGAAAACGCTCTGCCGGAGCCGAGCCTGCGACCCAGTTCACCCCATCAGCCTTCAAGCCTTCTGAATAGAGGGCAGGATGATGAAAACCCTGACCGACAAGCAAGACGTTTCTCGACAAATCCTTATCAATGACAAACCAAGGTTCACCGGATCCGCCGATGCCAAGCCCCTGACGCTGACCGAGTGTGTAATACATCAGACCATCATGGGTGCCTTTCACTTCGCCATCGAGGGTTTCCATATTACCGGGCTGAGCCGGAAGGTACTCACTCAAAAATTCTTTAAAATTACGCTCTCCGATAAAGCAGATGCCTGTGCTGTCTTTTTTACCGGCAGTTGCGAGTCCCGCTTCTTCCGCAATCTCCCGGACTCTCGGTTTTTCAATATCACCAAGAGGAAACAGGACATGCCGCAGCTGATCCTGACTGAGTGCATTCAGGAAGTACGTCTGGTCTTTGTTGCGGTCTTTTCCGCGGAGCAGCTTAACGCCGTCAGGGGTATGCGACACTTTCGCATAGTGGCCTGTTGCCACATAATCGGCTCCGAGCGTCATCGCATGATCCAGAAATGCTTTGAATTTGATCTCTTTGTTACACATCACATCCGGATTCGGGGTCCGGCCGGATTTATATTCATCGAGAAAATACGTAAATACTTTATCCCAATACTGCTTTTCAAAATTGACCGCATAGTACGGAATATCAAGCTGGTTACAGACACGGATCACATCTTCATAATCTTCCGTCGCCGTGCACACACCAAACTCATCGGTATCATCCCAGTTCTTCATGAAAATTCCGATCACTTCATAGCCTTGTTCTTTCAACAGATGCGCCGTCACAGACGAATCAACACCCCCGGACATTCCCACGACAATTCGGGTATCTTCCGGTCTTTTTTCATTATTCATTTCGTTCACCTCTTTGCATGTGGCTGTGGCTTTTGCAGCCGTTTGACAACCTGACTGATCCGTTCTGCCGCGAGTGCCGTATCTTCAAGCGAATGACCATAACCAAAACTGATTCGGATGGCCGAACCCGCAACGGTAGGGTCTTCCGGGTACATAGCCGTCAAGACATGTGACGGATCAATTGAGCCTGCCGTGCAGGCGGAACCGCTCGATACATGAACACCCTCCATATCGAGATTCATCAAGAGCTGTTCGACATTGACTCCAGGAAAGCTGACATTAAGAATATGTGAAAGCTTGACAGGAGCTGTACTGTTGACCTTGATATCAATACCCTGTTTATGAAACACATCGAGCATCCGATAACGGCAGTCTTCATAGAACTGCACGTTCTCCGCTCTTGACTGGGCGGTCATCTCCAGGGCTTTTGCAAAACCGACTGCGCCCGGTACATTTTCCGTCCCGGGTCTTCGTTTCTTTTCCTGCTCGCCTCCAAACAGACGGGGATAAAGAGGCGTGCCTTTTTTTACGAGCAACACCCCCGTCCCCTTCGGACCATTCAGTTTGTGACCGGTAAAACTCATCAGATCCACCGGCAGTTCCCGAAAAGAAATCGGCATCGAATTCGCAGCCTGCACAGCGTCTGTATGGAAAAGAATCCCGTGTTCACGAAGCACTTCCCCAATCGCACGGATCGGCTGTACAGCGCCTGTTTCGTTATTTCCATACATAAAAGTCGCGAGGACGGTGTCTTCACGAATCGCTTTTTTCAGTTCTGCAACGTCAATGAGACCGTTTTGATCCACATCGAGATACGTGACCTCACATCCCTCTCTCTCAAGCTGTTCACAGGCATGGAGAACCGCATGATGTTCCGTCTTTGCCGTAATGACATGTTGCCCTTTATCACGAAGTGCTGCAACGGCACCGAAGATTGCCAGATTATCCGATTCTGTTCCGCCACTCGTAAACACCACTTCGTCATAACGGGCTCCAAGGATGATCCCTGTCAGCTCCCTGGCCTGATCCATGCCCTTTCTCCCGCTTCGGCCTGACTGATGGATACTTGACGGATTGCCGAAATCCTCAGAAAAATAAGGCATCATGGCATTCACCACCTCAGGATACACAGGTGATGTTGCAGCATGATCCAAATAAATGGACTGTGTTTTCAATTTGTTTCACCTCTCTTTATTCAGATGATCAGATATAGAACATGTAATTTTCCTGATCTTCTTCTCCCTCATAATTCGCCAGATCCTCGAGGGTGGTTGAATCAAGAACGTCTTTGACCGCATCACGGATTTTGATCCGGAGATCCCGCTTTGCAGGCTCTTCATCGTCGATGATCTCAACGGGTGTGATCGGACCTTCGAGAACCCGGATCACATCGCCCGCTGTAATCGATTCGGGCTCTTTTGCAAGCATATAGCCCCCGTAAGCACCCCGCACACTCTTCACGAGCGCAGCGTTTCGAAGCGGTGCAATCAGCTGTTCGAGGTAATGTTCTGACAACGCATGTTCATGCGCAATTGATTTTAACGACACAGGACCTTCACCATATTTTCTGGCAAGTGCCATCATAATCGTTAATCCATAACGTCCTTTAGTTGATATTTTCAAACCGCATCCCTCTCTCTTCCATTCGATTGTTCATCCATTTGTCACAGATGGACAGTGACCAGCCGGTAATATGTCCGATCGCGAGACTGAATATGATCGTACCGATAAACACCGGGCCCCCAATCAGCCAGCCCGCTACCAAGACACTTCCTTCCATATAAAGGCGAACGCGTGCCACAGAGAGCGGGGACCGCTCTGCAATGGCAAGCATCACACTGTCCCTCGGTCCGGCTCCCATTCTCGGGGATATATAGATCCCAATTCCAAATCCCATAACCCCGATCCCAACAATCAAAAACAGGATCTTGACAAGCATCAGGTCAGGAACCGGAATCAGAAACAAAAATGTATCGACAAACATGCCAACGAGCAGCATATTTAAATAAGCCCCTGCTTTTGGCCACTCTCTCGTGATGAGACCTGCGACTGCCAAAAGCAATCCGCCCATGATAATCGTCCAGGTACCCACCGTCAGACCGATCTGCATAAAGAGTCCGACATGCAGAACATCCCAAGGGGCACTCCCGAGTTCAGCACGGATCATCAATGCAATACCGAAACTCATCACAATCAGTCCAGCGGTAAAAACAGCCCACCGGAACCACATACAACCACCAGCTTTCCATCTCTTCAGTCACTTTATTATAGCACAGTTAATTACAACCTTAAATTAGCCAAACTTCTTGCATTTTAGCCTGTCCTGAGGGAAAATGCAATGGATACATAAGGGACTGGCAAATCCGGTATCCAATACCGGATTTGCAGATGAATTCTTCTGACCAGAAACATAGAATCGAAAGGAGCGGTTTCCAATGGATCTGTTTTCCACACCACCGGAACAGGAGCGGCCTAAAGGCCCACTCGCTGCAAGAATGCGCCCTGTGACACTCGATGAAATATTCGGACAAACCCATATTATCGGAGAAGGAACCCTTCTAAGACGCGCGATCGAAGCAGACAGACTGTCTCCGATGATTTTTCACGGACCGCCCGGCACCGGCAAAACAACCCTGGCCAAAGTCATTGCCAATACCACGGCTGCGGCTTTTGAGCAGCTGAATGCCGTCACCGCAGGAATTAAAGACGTCCGCGAAATGGTCAGTCAGGCAAAAAGCAGGCTAGACTACGATCATAAACGGACCGTTCTCTTCATCGATGAAATTCACCGATTCAATAAAGGACAGCAGGATGCCCTGTTGCCCCACGTGGAGGATGGCACGGTAATCCTCATTGGGGCCACCACTGAGAACCCCATGTTTGAAGTGAATCCGGCACTGATTTCCCGTTCAAGACTGTTTCGTCTTGAACTGCTTTCGGATGGGGATATGCGCAAAGTCCTTGAACACGCCCTGAACGATGCAAAGCGCGGATTTGGCGATTACCAGGTCTCCTTTTCCGAAGAAGCATTCAACCACATCATTGACGTTGCAGGCGGCGATGCCCGGACAGCATTAAATGCCCTTGAACTGGCCGTACTGACCACAGACGCAGACGAAAATGAGGTGATCAGGATCGACCTCGAAACGGCAGAAGCCTCCATCCAGAGAAGGATGATCCGCTATGATAAAAAAGGTGACAATCACTATGATACCGTCTCAGCTTTTATCAAAAGCATCCGTGGCAGCGATCCTGATGCAACGCTCTATTGGCTCGCCAAAATGATCTATGCCGGAGAAGAACCGCGATTTATCGCAAGACGGATCTATGTGCATGCCGCTGAAGACGTCGGGCTTGCAGATCCGAATGCGCTCCTTGTCGCACAGGCAGCCTTTGATGCCGTGGAATTTCTCGGCATGCCCGAAGCCCGGATCCCGCTCGCGGAGGCAGCCCTCTATCTCGCAACTGCTCCAAAAAGTAACGCTGTCATCAAAGGGATCGACGCGGCCCTTGAAACCGTTCAAAAAGAACGTCCTGGCGAAGTGCCGGTGCATCTCAGGGACGCTCACTATAAGGGAGCATCCAAACTCGGACACGGAGAAGGCTACCTCTATCCGCATCATTATAATCACCATTATGTCGTTCAACAGTATCTGCCTGACAGCTTAAAAGACAAGCGGTTTTATGAACCTTCTGTCAACGGGTACGAGAAGACCGTTTTGAAACGGCTCGACTACTTTGAAGAACGGAAAAAGACCGGAAAATAATCAGAAAATGCCCTGGTGAGGAATCATCCTCAGTCAGGGCATTTGTGTGTTTGTCTCTTAGGCGGCCTGTGAGGCCTTTGATACGTCTTTGTTCTTGAAGAACTTGCTGCGGATGTATGGCACGACATAGTAGTCGCCGCCGAATTTACCGGCATTGTGGCCTGCTGCAAGGATGAAGACAGTGAGAAGAACGAGCCATGGGTTACTTGAAATCGTGCCGGCGAACATGAACGCGAAGTTCATCATGATGCCGAAGAATGCGGCTGCTGTTGTCAAAATACCGAGGATGAGACCGAGTCCGACAAGGAACTCTCCCCACGCGACCATAAAGCTGAAAATCCCGGCATTCGGAAGGGCGAAATTCTCGATAAAGGCGTGGTAGGTCGGATAAGTGGCCTGTACGGATTCATTTGCGACAACGCCGTTCAGATAGCCCGATGCATCAAACGGTTCACCTGTGATCTTGCCCCACCCAGCTGTTAACCACTGCCAGCCGATGTATACCCGTAAAAAAGTCAGAATTCCCGCTGCGATTTTGTTGTTTCTCAAAAAGTCCATAAACATGTTGCATTCCTCCTCAGGAAAAGTTGTATTTGGTGAGCCTGAGCAGCCACAGCCGGATAGATAAAGAAAAATGATGGCTAGTTGTGTGTGATCACTCACTCTCTGTTGCTTGACCTAAGTATACAACGGTAAACACTGCCGCGGACGTGACAACTGTGTCTATTTCGTAGCAAAACGGTGTCTGATTTGTGACAAAAGGATGAGGAGTTCACACTTCCCTTTCATTTGAAACGCAAAAAAGCCGGTCATGAGGAGGTTACCCCTGACCGGCTTTTTGTCGTTTTTATTTATCGTCAATGACAATATACGTTGCCTGAACCGGACCGTGCACACCTACAACGAGCCTTAACTCGATATCCGCAGAGTTACTCGGACCAGAAATGAAATTAATGCAGGATGGCATCCGGCCGTTTTCTTTCGCCATTTCCGAAATACGGTCCGTTGCCTGTGTCATTCGCGGAACCATCGTACTCTTCGGGATAATTGCAATATAGCGCTTTGGCAAGAGGCTGACTGAACGTCCTTTGCCGCTGTCACTGATCAACACGACCGTTCCGGACTCTGCGAGCGTGATATCACTGAATGTCACGCCGATGTTTGCCTTTTCCGCCTTTGCAATACTCTTTTTTGGATTATCTGCATCCCATTCAAACACATCGGTACCGGCTTCCTTTTCGTCGGCCAATGCAGCTGTCAGACCAAACTCCTCAAAACGCGGATCTTTCCAGTGGACGATGGATTCTTTCCCCATCTGTTCAACCACTTCTCCAAATACAGTGTTCAGTTTATCGAACTCGGTTACAACCACATTCGTATGGATCTTATCACTTTGCAAAATGAACTGATCGAGCAGTTCGTTCTGATCCATGCCTTTGAACACTTCGCGATGAGGTTCTTTCGACCAGGCCGGGATTTCGACCGGCTCTGTAATCCGCTTACGGCCTAGTGAGTTGGCCACATTTTTCAAAAATCGGTCTTTTCCTTGAATTGTGCCTTGTGCCATCAGGATCGATCTCCTTTCTCCCGGGAATTAAACCATTTTCTGAACGTATCGCCGCCGGAATCAGGCAGATCCCGAATGTTCGTCCACAGTTTGACGGGCCCTGCACCTTTCCCTTCTCCATCTTCTTCACTCTTCGCAATGCCGCTGATGTAAGAAGGAGCCGCGCTCGTTCCCATTTTGTACATCCCCGGATTACTTGCAGCAAAGGCAAAACCTTTCATCGCCATTTTTTCGGCCATGCCAACCTTCCCTGTTTTTTCAACAATATCTTTCCGGTGTTCTATCAAAAGCTCATGCAGCGGGATCTTGACCGGACAGGCATCTGTACAGGCAGCGCAAAGTGAGGATGCATAAGGCAATTCCTTATAATCATCGTAACCTTCCAACAACGGCGTCAATACCGCACCGATCGGTCCCGGATAAATCGAACCATAGGAATGACCGCCAACATGCCGGTAAACCGGACAAACGTTAATACAGGCCGCACAACGGATACATTGCAGGGCAGACTGGTACTTCGTGCCAAGAATCTTGGAACGCCCGTTGTCCACGATGACAACATGGAATTCTTCCGGTCCGTCAGCATCGCCGTCTTCTCTCGCAGCCGTTAATCCCGTTACATAACTGGTCAGCTTTTGTCCGACAGCACTTCTGCACAGCATCGTCACAAGGACGTCGAGTTCCTTCCATGTCGGAACGACACGCTCCATCCCCATAACCGTGATCTGCGTTTTTGGAAGCGTTGTGGCCAGTCGGGCATTACCTTCGTTTGTGACAAGCGACACGGTTCCTGACTCTGCAACCCCGAAATTATTCCCGGTGATGCCGACCTCGGCTGACAGAAAATCTTTTCTGAGCTGTTCTCTTGCGAAAAGTGCCAGCTCATTCGGATCGGACGTCTTGTCGTACTGTCGCTTTTCCACGAAAGTATCCCGGATCTGCTCTTTGTTTTTATGCAGAGCGGGCACAACAATGTGAGACGGCGGATCATGATCATCAAGCTGGAGTATCCACTCGCCAAGATCCGATTCCACCACATTCGCGCCCGCATCCTCCAAAGCATCATTCAGACCAATCTCTTCGGTCACCATTGATTTTGATTTGATGACGTTTTTGGCGTTCTTGGATTTGACCACTTTTTTCACATATTCATTGGCATCTTCTGCCGTTTCTGCGAAAAAGACATGACCGCCCTGTCTTGCCACATTCTCGGCAAACTGATCCAGATAATAGTCGAGATTTTCGAGAACATGTTCCCGCATCTCGGCAGCTGTATCGCGCCAGTCTTCCCAGTTCCCCATTTCTTCCTGGATCGCCGTCTTTCTGCCCTGGAGCCGGGTTTGCGCCTCTACGACGGCTTTTCGCATAAAGGCGTTGTTGATGCCTTTATCAACCCGTTCAAAAAACTTATCATCACTGATTTTCACACCCATTTATTCCACCCCTTATCCTTGAGAATTCAGTACTTCGGCAATGTGCATGACTTTGACCGGCTTGCCTTTTCGGTCAATCCGTCCACCGATATTCATCAGACAGCCAAGATCAGCACCAATCAGTACATTGGCCCCCGTCTCTTCAATATGTTCCACTTTTTCGTTGACCATTTGCTCTGAAATCGGCACCATCTTCACACTGAACGTTCCGCCAAACCCGCAGCAGTTTTCCTTGTTTGGAAGTTCCGTGAAATTCAGTCCCTTCACATTTTTAAGGAGCGTCATCGGTGCATCAGTTACCCCTAAGAGACGCGTCATATGACAGGATGTATGGTACGTGACATTGGCATCGAAGGAAGCACCGACATCCTCCACTTTCAGTACATCCACGATAAACTGTGTCAGTTCGTAAGACTTCGCCTTCAATGCTTCAGCCTTCGCTTGCCATTCCGGATCACCCTCAAACAGTTTCGGATACTCATGAAACATCGTCGTACAGGACCCTGATGGCGATACCACATACTCCGCATCCTCAAAAACCTTGATCATATGCTTTGCCACATCTCTTGATTCTCTGTGGAAACCGCTGTTAAATGCAGGCTGACCGCAACAGGTCTGCTGCTTTGGAAAATCCACTTCACAACCGAGCCTTTCAAGAACTTCCACTGTGCTTTGTCCAACGGATGCCGGATACACTACATCCGCCAAACAGGTTAAAAATAATGACACTTTCATATAAATGCCTCCCCCGTGCTTTTTTCTGTTTACGCTAAGTCATCAGATGACCCGATGACCTAGCGTAAAAAAATCTGTATGACTGCTTATTCCATCATACTGAAAGCGCTTTTTCATGTAAAGACTTTTTTGTATCTTTTGTTTTTAAAAAGGGTCAGGCATTTTCAGCCCGACCCTCAAATTGGTTACGTCATCAGATAATGAGGAGTACAATTGTACCCGCGATCCCAAGAAGCAGTCCATAGAGCAATGCCGGAAGCAATGTTTTACGGATGATATCTCCTTCTTTACCAACCATACCTACAACAGCTGCTGCTGCAACAACATTGTGTACACAGATCATGTTACCAGCTGCAGCACCGGCAATTTGCTGGCCGAGTACGAGATTGACATTCAAACCTGTATCAATCGCTGCACTGTATTGAATTGGTGCAAAGGTTAGCGTTGAAACCGTCGCACTTCCAGTAATAAAGGAACCGAGAAGACCCAGATAAGGCGCTACGAACAGCCACATACCTCCAAGTGATCCGGCCATGACCGTTGCGATATGCTGAGGCATGGAGACAAGATCATTGGCATTCATACCGGAGTTGGTAAACACCTGCACTAGCGCGAGCGTTGGCAAGAGTGCAAGAGCTGCCCCCTGAATGGTACCCATTGACTGTTTCGTTGCTGCTGCAAAGTTGGACAACTTCTTCTTCTGAGTGAAGACCGAGATAAAGGCAGCTAGAAGAAGAACGGCACCAGGAGAGTATAGAACCTGCCATGCAGATCCGATTCCTTCAATGCCCAGTATCGTATTCCAGCTCAGATCGATGGCCGTTTGAGAGAACTGCTTAATCGGTTCAACAATTCTTGTCAGAAGTAGCAATACGACGACAATTACGTAAGGACTCCAAGCAGAAAGAAGGCTCATTTCCGACTTCACATCCGGAATCTTAAAATCGTCCTGAAGGGCATCTTGCCATGGTTCTTTCGGTAATAAAAAGCCCTTCTTTGCCGTAATGGTTGCTACAGCAAGTCCTGTCAGAGAAGCAAGTATGGCTACGAATTCCGGTCCAAAGAGATATGCATATGCAAAAGCGGACAGCGTATACGTAAACCCGATAAACAGTGACCATGGGAGCATTGACATAATGGACGACATGCCCCGTGTCTTTCCAAATGCGATTGTCAGAACAGTTACAAGAATAAACGGAACGAGTGAGCCTACGAAGATATCCATCATCGTAATTCGGACGGCCACTTCCTGAAGCATTTCAGGTCCGTACCCTTCGATGTTACTCAGTCCGACAATAACCGGTGTCCCTACTGCACCAAAAGATACCGATGTACTGTCTGCAATCAGGGCTGTAGTTGCTGCTGCGAGCGGTGTGAAACCGAGTGCCACCATCAGTGGACCTGTTACAGCTGCAGGTGTTCCAAATCCGGCTGCCCCTTCAATCAGACCACCGAACAAAAAGGCAACAATGATGACCTGAACGCGCATATCCGGTGAAATGTTGCGAAAGCCTTCGTTGATCCGGTCCACGGCACCCGTCTGTCGGAGCGTGTTCAAAAGAACAATCGCACCAAGCAGAATGAATAAAATTGTTACGGCGCGGTGAAACCCTTCCAAAATCGATGCTGACAATACTTGAAACTCCATGCCCCAAACGAGGAATGCCAAAAAGATGAAGATAATCGAGCTGAACAGCATCCCTTTTTTTGCCGGCATTCTTAACAGTACAAGAAAAATAAACGGTAGTAGGATTGCACTGATCCCTGTTAAAAATAACATTCAAAATCCCCCTGTGTGTGATGAATCTCAGATTCAAAATCCCTCTCAATTTTCACATAACGTAAGCTCATCATCATTCATTGCTGCAGCAGTCATCAGATGACCTTATGTAAGTGCTTTCATTGTAGAAAAAACTAGAGGTTCTTTCAATAGTATATGAAGAAAAAAATGATATTTCCTGCTTGTATATACAAATTATCGAAAGAACCCTGTTATTTGCCGCCACCACATATTTAACATTTTGATAGTGTTATATCGTTCACAAAGTTGTCATTGTGTTTTAACACAATTAAAAGCCCCGATTCATCATTCCAATTCAGTTGTTTCTATGAATCGTGATTCCTTCGAGCAGCTTCGAAATCACATGACCTGCCATCATAAGCCCCGAAACGGATGGCACAAAGGCATTCGAAGATGGCGGCAATTTCGCCTTTCGGATAGGACCTTCCTCTGCCTGGCGGGAGACGATTTCCTTCCGGATTTCCTCACGAATCACAATTGGCCGTTCCTCTGAATAAATGACTTCAATCCCCTCATAAATGCCTTCTTTTCGAAGTCTGGTCCGAATGACTTTAGCAAGTGGATCGTACTTCGTCTTGGATATATCCGTAATCTGGAGCTGTGACGGATCCATTTTATTGGCCGCTCCCATAGCGGAAATAATCGGAATACGTCTGTTCAGGCACTCTTTCATCAAATGAATCTTATAGCTGACCGTGTCCGATGCATCGATCACATAATCCGGACTGTGTGAGAAAAAGGTTTCGTACGTCTCTTCGTTATAAAACATTTTCAATGCAATTATCTCACATTCAGGATTAATATCGAGTAAGCGCTCTTTCATGACATCGACTTTCGGCTGACCAACAGTGGACAATAGCGCGTGAATCTGTCTGTTCACATTCGTAATATCAATATCATCCTTATCGACAATGATCAGCTTCCCCACTCCGGAACGGACCAGAGCCTCCGCTGAAAATGAACCGACTCCGCCAATGCCCAACACTGCAACGGACGCTCCTTTTAACCGTTCAAGACCATCTTTTCCGATGGCCAGTTCATTTCGTGAAAATTGGTGCAACATCGTTCTCTCGTCCTCCTCTTCGAACCTCAGCGATTCCTTCAGAACGCCCTCCGGTTCAAGTCTGTTTCTTACAACAAAATAAAAACACTCCACTTAACGAGGAGTGTTTAGAATGTGTTTTATTATATCACCGGTTCATGCGAATCACAATGTAAAGTTAAAGAGTCCCGTGAATGCCGTCCATTGACCTTGGTTTGAACCTGCATTGGCAGGTGGGTGCCCGGTCCGGATCCGCTGACTTCCCCAGCTTGCGGGGCCTGTCATTGAATCTGAAACCAGCAAGGTAGGGCTCCCTATGTGTAAGTGTTGGCTCAAAACGTTGAGTGTATAACGAACATCACAGGAACTCTTATTTGACTGTATCTGTATTTTACTTCACGTACAGTTATTATGCAAGTGTGATTGTCTGAATACTGTGTCGGTTTAATGAACTATTCCCGTCACAGCATGGGAATAAACCGGTTAATCCCCGTTTTTTTTCTCGGCGGTGCTTTTAAGATGCAGTTCGTCAAGCTGTGCATCACTGACCCCGCCCGGAGCATTGGTTAACAGACAGTTGGCACTGGCTGTCTTCGGGAATGCGATCGTATCACGAAGGTTCGTTCGTTCTGCAAGAATCATGACAAGGCGGTCAAGTCCAAGAGCAATCCCGCCATGCGGAGGCGTTCCGTATTCGAACGCGTCCAAGAGGAAACCAAACTGGGCTTTCGCTTCTTCATCAGAAAAGCCGAGTGCCGTAAACATCTTCTCCTGAAGGTCCCGTTCATAAATACGCTGCGAACCGCCGCCTAACTCATAACCGTTTAACACAAGATCATACGCTTCTGCCCGCACCTGTTCAGGTGCAGTTGTCAGCAGTTCCACATCCTCCTCGACAGGACGCGTGAACGGATGATGCTCAGCCACGTATCTCTTATGGTCCTCATCATAGGAGAGGAGCGGGAATTCCGTGACCCAGAGAAAATTAAAGTCTTCCGGATCAAACAGATTCAATTCCTTCGCAAATTTATTTCGGAGGTTCCCAAGTACATCGTAAGCCACTTTCCGCTTGTCTGCGACAAAAAGCAATACATCTCCTGCATCAGCTTCAAAACGCTCAATGATCGACTGGGCTTTCGCTTCATCAAAGAATTTGGCAATCGGTCCTTTAAGGGCGCCGTTTTCCTCAACTTTAAGCCATGCGAGTCCTTTCGCACCATAAATCTCTGCAAATGAGGACAGGGCATCGAGGTCTTTTCGGGAATAATCAGGTCCGATGCCTTTTACGCAGATCCCTTTCACTGCATCGCCGCGCTCAACTGTGGAGGCGAATACTTTAAAGGACGAATCTTTTACGATTTCAGATACATCCTTTAGCTCCATTCCAAAACGGAGATCCGGTTTGTCTGAGCCGAACCGCTCCATCGCTTCATGATATGTGAGACGCAGGAAAGGGGTCTCGACATCGACACCTTTCAGTTCTTTCACGAGGCGGACCATCATACTTTCCATCATGGAGAGAAGATTTTCTTTTCCCATAAACGAGGCCTCGATATCCACCTGCGTAAATTCCGGCTGACGGTCAGCCCGGAGATCCTCATCCCGGAAACAGCGGGCAATCTGATAGTAGCGTTCAAAACCGGACACCATGAGAAGCTGTTTGAAGAGCTGCGGTGATTGAGGCAACGCGTAGAACTCCCCTTCATGCACCCGAGACGGTACGAGATAGTCCCGTGCCCCTTCCGGCGTGCTCTTCGTCAATATCGGCGTTTCAATCTCCATAAACTGTTCCTCATCCAGAATATCGCGGATCAGCTTGGTCGTGCGGTAACGCATTTGCATCGTATCTGCCATTCTCGTCCGTCTCAAATCAAGATAACGATACTTAAGGCGTGTATCTTCGTTGATCTCCTGCTCATCTTCAATCATAAATGGCAGACCCTTCGCCTTGTTCAGGATCGTCATATCCGTCACGTTGACTTCAATTTCACCAGTGGGAATCTTATCATTGACGTTTTCCTGATCACGTTTTGTGATCACACCGGTCACCTCTATGACATACTCACTGCGAATCTTTTCAGCCATTTCATGTGTCTCACGGTTCTCATCACCGTTAAACACGATTTGTACATAACCGGATCGGTCCCGCAGATCGACGAAAATCAGTTCTCCAAGATCACGGCGCCGTTTGACCCATCCTTGCAGGGTTACCTGTTCTCCTGTGTGCTTTTCATTTAACTCCCCACATACGTGCGTTCTTTGCTTCATCGTTATACCCCTTTCACTGAACCGGCTTGCAAATAGGCTGCCAGTTCACTTATTTGAATCGTTTCCTGATTTCCCGTTTCCATATGCTTCACTTCAATCGTCCCTGCTTCAAGTTCTTCGTCACCGAGAATCAGTGCATAGCGGGCGTGAAGCCTGCCTGCCGCTTTCATCTGTCCTTTCATCTTCCGGTTCAGATAATCAGTATCCACGGATAATCCGGCACTTCGCAGTTCATGAACAAGCTTTGGTACGTGCGCTTTTGCTGCATCTCCGAGTGCGACCATATAGGCGTCAATCCCGTGGTTTACAGGGAGCGTAATGCCCTGGCTTTCAAGCGCCATTAACAGTCGTTCTATGCTGAGTGCGAAACCGATACCCGGTGTTTCCGGACCACCGATTTCCTCGACGAGTCCGTTATAACGTCCGCCGCCCATCAGGGTCGTGATCGCCCCAAAGCCTTCGCCGTCAATCATGATTTCAAAGGCCGTATTATTGTAATAATCCAGTCCTCTCACGAGACCCGGATCCACTTCGTAAGGAATCCCCATCGCTTCGAGATACGATTTAACCGTTTCGAAGTACGCTTTCGATTCCTCATTCAGATAGTCAAGAATCGACGGAGCCGCGGCCATTTTTTCATGGTCACGGTCCTTCTTGCAGTCGAGAATACGAAGCGGGTTCTTCTCCAGGCGAGCCTGACAATCGCTGCACAGCTCACCGATCACCGGTTCAAAATGTGAAATGAGGGCATTACGGTGATTCTCGCGGCTTTCCTGATCCCCAAGGCTGTTCAGCACCAGCTTCACGCCTTTGAGACCGAGCTCTCTGTAAAAATCCATCGCAAGCCCGATCACTTCCGCATCAATTGCAGGATCACTGCTTCCCATGGCCTCCACACCGAACTGGACAAACTGCCTCATCCGTCCTGACTGCGGACGCTCATAGCGGAACATCGGCCCGATGTAAAAGAGCTTCACCGGCTGATCAGCCCAGCCATGCATCTTCTGATCCACAAAGGAACGAACCGTGGACGCCGTTCCTTCAGGACGAAGGGTCAGGCTTCTTCCGCCCTTGTCTTCAAACGTGTACATTTCTTTTTGCACAATATCTGTCGTGTCACCAACACCCCTTGCGAACAGTTCCGTCTGTTCAAACATCGGTGTGCGGATTTCTCTGTACCGGTATCTGGCACATAAATCTCTGGCCTTATTTTCGATATATTGCCATTTTTCAGATTCGCCAGGCAAGATATCCTGTGTTCCTCTTGGAATACTGTATTTCACTTCACTCATCCTTTCTCTGCATCCGCTTTACTATCAGCTGTAACGGTTCTGATGGACAAACAAAAAACTCCCGCCCCTGCTTCGAGATTACACTCAAAACAGGGACGAGAGTATGACTTCCCGTGGTACCACCCTAATTGGGGAAACTGCGTCGTCCCCCGCTCTTCCAGTTAACGCCTGGGTACGTCTCTTCCTACTGCTGAACGGTTCAGAAAAGAGCCTGAGAAGTGTTCGTTCATAGAGGTCATTACGGGAAAGCTTCCAGCCTGTGGCATTCCCTCTCTGTACAATGAGAGTCCCTATTACTGTTCTCCGTTAACGGCAGTTCCTATCTGTTTCAATTGTTTTCTATCATACTCAACAACACCTGCATTTGTCAATATGGAGTTCAGGATTGTTTACTCTCCACAATCAGTGTAACAGGCCCGTGATTGACCAGTTCCACATCCATCATCGCGCCAAATACACCTGTTTCGACAGTCAGACCGTGCTCATCTCTGAGAATGCGGTTCATCATTTCGTAGAGGTGATCTGCATGATCCGGTTTCGCAGCTGCCATAAAATTCGGGCGTCTGCCCTTCTTGCAATCGCCATAGACCGTGAACTGCGAAATGGAAAGAACAGATCCTCCCTTATCTTTAACAGACAAGTTCAGTTTGTCATCCTCATCTTCAAAAATCCGCAGATTGGCAATTTTATCAGCTGTCCAGCGTGCATCTGCTTCGGTATCGTCATGCGTCACGCCGACAAGGAGCATCAGTCCGTTGCCAATGGAGCCTGTCACGTTGTCATCCACGGTGACATTTGCTTTTGAAACCCGTTGTACAATTACCCGCATGGTTCATAACCTCCGGCACGTGTCATTCCTCAGTTCATAATCCGTCTCACGGAATAAATATCCGTGATCTGTTTGATTCTGTCCACAATTCTTTGAAGATGCGTGACATCCTGAATCGCAATGGTCATATTGATCGTAGCCATTTTATTTTTATCCGATTTGCCGGACACGGCGTTAATATTCGTCTTTGTCTCCGCAACCGCCTGAAGCACATCGTTTAAGAGGGCACGACGGTCATAACCGTTGATCTCGATATCCACATTGTACGTTTTGATCTTCTTGGAATCTTCTTCCCATTCAACAGGCAACAGCCTCTGACGTGCTTCTTCCGTATTGATATTCGGACAGTCGGCACGGTGAATGGACACACCCCGTCCCTTTGTAATAAATCCGGCGATCTCATCTCCCGGTACGGGATTGCAACAGCGAGACAGCCTGACGAGCAGATTGTCAACGCCTTTGACGCGGACACCGGTATTCGTCGAGCGTGATTTTTCTTCTTTTCGCTCATTTGCCGCCGGTTTGACTTCATCTTTGACCTCATTCAGGGAAGTGACTTCTTTTTCTTCCTCTTCTTTTTTACGAATGTCATCAGTCAGGCGGGTCACGATTTGGGCCGCGGTGATCCCTCCATAGCCGACAGCCGCAAACATATCGTCTTCAGAGGTGAAGCTGAATTTATCAATGGCATGGGCGATATTGGCGTTGGTCATGATATCCTTGACTTTATACCCTTTACGCTCCACTTCCTTCTCGATCATATCGAGTCCTTTTTCAATGTTCTCTTCGCGCTTTTCTTTTTTGAACCACTGTCTGATTTTATTTTTTGCATGGGAACTCTGGGTAATCTTCACCCAGTCGGTGCTCGGTCCATAAGAATGTTTGGACGTAAGAACCTCAACGATGTCACCGGTTTTCAGTTTGTGATCGAGAGGTACCATTTTCCCGTTGACCTTCGCACCGATACAGCGGTTCCCGATTTCTGTGTGGATACGGTAGGCGAAATCAAGGGGGACCGATCCTTTCGGCAGTTCAATGACATCCCCTTTTGGTGTAAACACAAACACCATATCGCTGAACAGATCGATCTTTAAAGACTCCATAAACTCCTGGGCATCATCCGCATCGTTCTGCCATTCAAGGATTTCTCTGAACCAGGACAGTTTCTGTTCCATCGTCTCTTTGTTGTCGTCGACACTTTTTCCTTCTTTATAAGCCCAGTGCGCAGCAACACCAAATTCTGCGATCTTGTGCATATCTTCTGAACGGATCTGTACTTCAAGGGGGTCGCCCTTCGGTCCAATCACCGTTGTATGGAGAGACTGATACATGTTGGCCTTTGGCATGGCGATGTAATCCTTGAATCGTCCCGGCATTGGTTTAAATTGAGTATGGATGGTGCCGAGTACCGCATAACAGTCTTTTATACTCGGTACGATAATCCGTACCGCCAGGAGATCATAAATTTCGTTAAACTGTTTGTTTTGCAGGACCATTTTGCGATAAATACTGTAAATGTGCTTGGCGCGGCCGTTGATCTCCGCCTGAATGTCCATCTGCTCACAGCGTTCCCGTATATCATCCTGCACCTGTTTGATGTAGTGTTCTCGCTCTGCACGCTTTTTCTTCATCAGATTGACAATGCGATAATACTGTTGGGGATTCAGGTATCTGAGCGCCGTATCTTCAAGTTCCCACTTGATTGTGGAAATCCCGAGACGGTGGGCAAGGGGCGCGAAAATCTCCAGCGTTTCATTGGCGATTCGCCGCTGCTTCTCAGGGGGGGAGATGCTTCAGTGTGCGCATATTATGCAATCGGTCGGCGAGTTTAATCAGAATAACACGGATATCCCGTGCCATCGCAACAAACATTTTCCGATGATTCTCTGCCTGCTGTTCTTCTTTGGACTTATATTTTATCTTGCCCAGTTTTGTGACACCATCCACAAGCATGGCCACTTCTTCACCAAAATCCTTCGTCAAATCGTCGAGGGTCACTTCCGTGTCCTCAACGACATCATGCAAAAATGCCGCCGCAATGGTATTCGGGTCCATACCGAGTTCAACGAGAATGCCGGCAACCTGAACCGGATGCCAGATATAAGGTTCTCCGGATTTTCTGTATTGCTCTCTGTGCGCATACTCAGCCATCTCATAAGCTTTACGCAAATAAGCAACATCTTCGTCATTTAAGTATTCACTGGCTTTTTGTAACACTTCTTCTATCGTCATGGAATCACCTTAGATCTTCGAAAATACCCCGCCGGCAGTTTCGCTGAATTATGAGAATGAGCTGACGAATCAGCCTTAACTGGTTCTTTCATACACTTTGGACACTGGTGTCCTTCCATTCATTTGAAAGGATGAAGAAAAAGTCTTCTCCGAAGAAAAGACTTGTAGTTATAATAGCACATTTACCCTGATTTGCGAATGGAAACTGCTCCAGTCACGAGTCGGGATAAATGATTCCACTCATCAGTATGTCACAAGTGAATGAACATCGTATTTCGAAAGGTTTTTACGTCCTTCTAGAAAACTCAGTTCAATCAGAAACGCAATACCGACAACGATGCCACCCAGCTCTTCGACCATGGAGATCGTCGCCTGGATCGTTCCGCCCGTTGCAAGAAGGTCATCGGTGATCAGGACTTTCTGTCCCGGTTTGATCGAATCCTTATGAATATTCAGGGAATCTTTACCGTATTCAAGACCGTAATCCACTTCCAAAACCTCTCTCGGCAATTTCCCGGCTTTTCGTACCGGTACAAAACCAGCCTCGAGTGCGTAGGATACCGGGCACCCAACCACAAATCCGCGGGCTTCAGGCCCGACAACAACATCCACTTCACGTTTCTTGGCGAAAGTGACCATTTCATCAATGGCTTTTCGGTACACTTCCCCATTCTCCATAAGCGTGGTGATGTCTTTGAAACTGATCCCCTCATGCGGGAAATCTTCAACAACGGTAATGTGCTCTTTGAAATCCATATTCTTCCTCCTGTTGCCGGTGTTTGTATACCGGCAGTGTAATTAATTTGTGTACTGATTATGGATGCTGTCCCGGATATCAGGCCTCAGGGACGGCAGCCGGATTCTTACGCTGTTCCACCCAGCGTTTTAATTCACCGCTCGATGAGTAATACAAAGCCTGCTCGACTTCCTGTTTTGCAAGCGTTTCCTGATAAAGTGCAGAATCATTTAATTGCTTTTTCTCAGGATTGCTCACAACTTCCACAATGCCATCTTTCATTGTAACAAATTCAAGCTCGGAAAACACCTTGCACATAAAACGAATATGATCCATTGACCATCCTTTTTTTCGGCTTATCGTATGTGCATGGCGCTTCATGTCGACTTTTTCCTGTTGAATAAATAATTTATACAGCTCAGAAAACTGCTCTCTTCGCGGAACGGTTTCTATCTTTCCTGAATCTGCTTGCAGAAAAACCGGGTACAGTTTCTCCAGATTCTTCAGCTCTTGAACGAGTCTCTCCATTTGTTCAAGTGTTTTTGGCAGATCAATAAACACCACATCCCCGGCTTTCTGAATAATGGCTCTTTGATCATCTGTAAATCCATCAATAACCTCTACTTTAATCCATTCCTCGGGAATCTCGGTTCTGATGGCCGAAAAAGGATGGGAAAAGGTCACAGCAGTCACTTCTGAGCGGTTCAAAAGATGTTGCTGTCGCGCGAACTTTGTATTACCTCTGAAATCAAACAGCTGCCAGTCGGAAATCTGCATGTCTTCAACAAGAAACTGCGGCTTTCGCTTGCCGTTCCATTCATTGATACCGAGTTTGCCGACCAGCGAGAGCGGTGACAGTTTCGAAATCTCGTCAGCAGCATCCCCTTTACCAAACGCAATGGCGTCAAGTTCAATGCCTGATCCCTTGTTGTTGACACTCAGCTTCAGATGATCGCCGGTTGCACCGATTCTGCGCATACTGACAATGCCGACATCTTCAAGCATCACTTTCGGAGCCGGATTACCGATCCCGTATGGTGCCATTGCTTGCAAATCTTCAATCGCATTCAAAGTTACTTCTTCGATTGAAACGGGTAAATCCACCTTAAGTTTACGGATCCAATCGTCATCCGACATCGACTCATTCGCCAGACGAATGAGTCTTTCCCTCAGTTCTTCCACATCAGAAAGCGACATCGTGAGACCGGCCGCCATCGGATGACCGCCGAAATGAGGGAGAATATCCCGGCATGTTGACAGGGATTGAAACATATCAAACCCTTCGATACTTCTTGCCGAGCCTTTGGCCTGTTCTTTCTCCTGATCAAAACTGAGTACGATGACAGGCCGGTAATACCTTTCAACCAGCCGGCTTGCCACAATGCCGATGACACCCGGATTCCAGCCTTCGGCACCGACAATGATGACAGATGGCACACCCTGCGCTTCAACCTGTTCGATGGCCTCTTCCGCAATCTCTTTGACAATGCTCTGCCGCTCTTTGTTTAGCCCGTCAATCAGCTCAGCAAGATCCTTCGCCTCATGCGGATTCTCCGTAATCAGAAGAGCCGCCGCCGGATCTGCGGAGTCCAATCTCCCTGCAGCATTGAGTCTTGGGCCGATCATGAACCCGATCGTCTCTTCGTTCAATTCACTGACCTCAGCGCCGGCTATATCCAACAGCGCCTTCACCCCAGCTCTCGGGCCCTGGCGAATTGCTTCTATGCCCGCTTTTGCCAGATAACGGTTTTCCCCTTCAAGAGAAACAAGATCCGCAATCGTTCCAATGGCGACAAGATCAAAAAGATCCTCGGGTATCTCACCCGTCAGAGCATGGGCAAGTTTAAATGCTACACCTGCTCCTGCGAGATTCGGATTCGGATATGAACAATGTTCCTGTTTCGGGTTCACAACGGCAAATGCATCCGGCAACACAGGCGGGGGTTCGTGATGATCCGTGATGATCAGATCCATCCCGCATTCTTTTGCGACCTCCGCTTCATGAACTCCGGAGATGCCTGTGTCCACGGTAATGATCAGACTTACCGACTCTTCAGCAGCCTGCCTGAACGCTCCTTCATTCGGGCCGTATCCTTCCGTAAACCGGTTCGGGATATAATAACTGACCTCAGCGCCCAGCCGTTTCAACGTCAAATACGTAATTGCTGTACTCGTTACACCGTCTGCATCATAATCCCCAAAAATAAGGATCCGTTCCTGTTTCTCAATAGCACGCCGGATCCGATCGACTGCACGGTCCATATCATAGAGCAGAAATGGATCAAGCAGTGAACGGTGATCCATATGTAAAAATGACATGACTTCTTCTTTCGTCGTTTTACGGCGTTGAACAAAAAAACGAGCTGCAATGTTGGACAGACCCGTCGCTTCAGCCAGTTCTCCAACCTGATCTTCAGACCAGTCGGGCACAAGCCATTTCGATTTTGAAGGCAGCATCTTTATCCACTCCTAACCTGTTTCATTATACATAAGCCCTCACGCTCCTGCAATGCAAATCAGAAAAACCCGCCACGGAGGCGGGTTTTTCATCTCGTTATCCGTTTGTCGGCGTTGCTTCCTGTTCTTCCTGTTCCTCCTGAAGCTCTTTAATCCGTTTTTCATGGCGCTTCTTGATCTGCCGTGTCTTCAATTCAAGGAATACCTGCGCTGCAATAAACAGGGAGGAATACGTTCCGGCGAGAAGACCGACGACGAGTGCCAGTGAGAAGGTACGAAGTCCTTCCCCGCCAAAGATAAAGAGCGCACCTGCGGCGAAGAGTACGGTCAGCACGGTGTTAATCGAACGGGCCAACGTTTGAACGAGTGACTTATTGACAACCCGCGCGACATCTTCAAAACCTTTCAGTTTCTTTTCGTAGCTCATGTTTTCCCTGATCCTGTCGAAGGTGACGATCGTATCGTTGATCGAATAACCGACGATGGTCAGGACGGCGGCAATGAACGGTATATTCACTTCCATTTGCAGAATGCTGAAGATAACCAAAATCAGCAACGCATCATGAAACAGGGCCACGATCGCTGAGATACCGTAGAGAAGCTCGAATCGGAACGTTACATAAATGATGATCCCGACCGACGCAATCAAAACGGAAATGACCGCATTACGCGCGAGCTCTTCCCCAACGATCGGGGTCACAGTACTGACCGTCGGCTCATTGCCGTATACGTCCATGAAGTGAGCCTGAATGGAGAGCGTCTCTTCCTGTGAAAGATCCCCGATAAACTGCGCACGGCCAATTTCATTCGTATCGCCCGCGAGTGTCAGGTCATCAGGAATATACCCGATATTTTCGAACTCGGCCATCACCTCTTGTTCAGTGACGGGTTCATCAGCAAGGATGTCGATCGTCGTCCCGCTCGTGAAATCAATGCCGAGATTCAATCCGACCGTCATGAGAAGAATAATCCCTGCGAGCAGCGTGGATGCCGATGCAATAAAAAACTTTTTCCGGTGTTTGACAAAATCAAGTCGTGTATTCCAATGTTCAAAGTTCACTGATCTGGTCCTCCTTTACGCCGAACAGCTTCTGCTTTCCGTTAAGAATCCGGCTGTTCACCCAAAGTCCAAGGAAGAGCCTTGCGCCGAGAACGGCCGTCAAAAAGCTCGTCAGGATACTGACAATCAGCATCAGAGCAAAGCCCTGTACCGCACTCGTTCCGAAATAGAACAGTACTACGGCTGCCAGTATCGTCGTCACGTTCGCATCGATAATCGTCGACAGTGACCGCCGGCTTCCGGCTTTAAAGGCGCTCATTACCGATTTACCGGAACGAAGTTCATCCTTGATCCGTTCAAAGGTAATGATATTTGCATCAACAGCCATCCCGACACCGAGTATAAGGGCTGCAATACCCGGCAATGTCAGTACAGCATTCATCCAGTCGAAAATCACGAGTACAACGTACGTATACAGTGACAGCGTCAATACAGCAATGATCCCCATAAACCGGTAATAGAGAAGCATATAACCAAAGATGAGCGCAACACCGATGTAGCCTGCAAAAATAGCCAGATCCATTGCACGCTCGCCCAATGATGCCCCGACAGAGTTCGAATACACTTCCTCAAGGGAAACCGGCAGCGCCCCGGCATTCAGAATTCCGGCAAGGTCCTGTGCGGAATCAACAGTAAAGTCACCCGTAATGACGACGGTTGACTGATTCAGACGCTGCTGAACACGAGGTGCGGACACGATTTTCGAATCTTCTTTCTGCATTTCTTCCCAATAATCGTCGCCCTCTTCATAATCCATCCAGATTGCCATGATATTATCAGGCGGCTGACGCTGACTGATTTCACTTGTTATATCACCGAACATCGATGGATCATCCACCGTCACCTGTACGATCGGACGGTTTGTCTCCGGATCAAACGTCTGTTGGGCACCGCCTTCAACCAGGTCGCCCCCGTCCATCAGCAGCTCATTTTCGGTATCCCGAAAGGAGAGTCTCGCCTCCGTTGAAAGCAGTTCCCTTGCAGAGGACTGATCCTCAATCCCTGCGAGTTGAACGCGGATGCGGTCTTCACCCTCGATCGTGATACTCGGCTCTGACACACCCAGTACGTCCACTCTGGCGTTCAGTGCCGAGACGGTGTCTGTCAATAATCCGCGGGTGATCTCCGTCTCTTCATCGAGAGGCTCCACCTCATAGAGCACCTCAAAACCGCCCTGCAAATCAAGCCCAAGGCGTATATCGTCCACATGGTCCATCACGGTTGCTGCAATCAAGATCCCCAACGAGATAATGATCGCAAAAAAAGCAGCCAGATGGCCTTTTTTCACTCCCCGACGTTTCTTCATGAAACTGTTTCCTCCTTCAACACACACGTTAAGAGACAGCTTCACCAGGCGCGGTGAAGCTGCACATCTGCATGTCCACTGTCAAAATCAATAAGCCTATTATAGTCGCTTCTGTTTTCCACTGTCAATCCGGGCTCTGATCGGATTTCTCCCGGTCAGATCGTAAGTCAAGGGCTTCCCCTGATTCAAACAAGTCAGGTCCCTTCAACGCGCCGATCGTTAAATGTGTCATGTAATCATTAATGGACATCGCCATCAGTTCCTGCACGAGCCAGTGCAGATGAAGCGTATCCGGCTTGTCTTTTTTCCGATCCACCCGTTCGGTAAAAAGCGACCAGACCGTCTGATCCGTTACATTCGGATGTCCAAGATGCTGCCACTCTTCCCGTTTACTCATGATAACCGGCTCCAGTTTCAAGCGCCAGTATCCCCACTGTTCATTTGTCATGAAGGATTCTCCCCTTTCATCCGCATCGAATCATTCGCTCTTCCAAGCCGGAATGCTATCGTAAATCCGGCCGCAAACGTAACCAGACTGAGTAAAAGCATCATAAACTGACCGCTGACACCCGGAAACACAATGTAGACGGATCCGATCAGAAGACCGATAATGACCGCGTACGTCATCGTCCGGTGAGCAAACAGCACATAAGCAATCAGTCGGCTGCTCACAATAAACCCGATGCCGATCCCTGCGACGAGAATCAGTATGACCATCACATCCACCGTCAACAGTGAGTAGATGGCCGATCCGTATACACCAAACATCAGGAGCACCGTAGCACCGCTCAGTCCGGGTAAAAGAAGAGACATGCTCGCCACAACACCTGCCAAAAACAGCCAGATGCCGCTCGCCGCAGTCAGTTCATAGGCAGATCGGGCCGCTTCCTGAGGGGTGAACAGATCCATGGTCATCACAGCCAATGCGGTCATGATCAGAACGGTCACATGCACGGCCCGAAAAGATGTCTTCGCTCCGGCTTCTCTGAACAAAAAAGGAATCACACCGAGAATCAGGCCAAGAAAAAAGAACTGAACCGGCTCGAATGCATGCTCCAAGAGCCAGCTGATCACCCAGCTGAAAGCAAGAATTCCACCTATAATTCCGGCAGCAAGGGGGATTAAAAAAGGCAACGTCTGTTTGATCCGGGGACTGAAAAAGTCCCGAACCGACTGTAACAGCTCATCATAGATCCCAACAATCAGGGCAATCGTACCGGCACTCACACCGGGGATGATGTTGCTGATCCCCATCATGGCTCCGTAATAGAGTAATTTGATATTCAACCTATGCTCACGTCCTTATTCACTGACAGTCATTCTTTTACTGTAGCACAGATATAAAGTCAATTTTATGTAAAACCGTAAAAAATGAAATCGGCCACTGCATGTCAAACAGTTGGCCGATTGGCATCAATCTGGATTAACCACTTCACGGACAGCCTGACGGTCAAACGTCAGTTTCTGCGAACCGTTGACATCGACAACGATTTTATCTTCGTCGATGGCATCGATCTTACCATGCATACCACCGATGGTGATCACGCGATCCCCTTTTTGAAGGGCCTGATGCATTTCCTGAATCTTCTTTTGACGCTTTTGCTGAGGACGGATCAAGAGAAAATAAAAGATCGCAAACATCAGCAACAGCGGAAGTAAAGCTCCGAGTAATTCCATGTATTTCACCCCTTTCACCTGTAACGTTCCTGGATGGAATCTGTCCCTTACAGGAATTTCTGCTCCCGTACTATTGTAGACAAAATGTCCCCGGTAAATCAACGATAATCGATCTAAAACTTAAAAGTTTTTTGCATCCGGTCTGTTAAAGCCGTATTCTTCAAAAAATGATTCCCGAAAATCCAACAGCCGGTCTTCGCGGATAGCCTGCCGGACCTGTTCCATCAAATCAATGAGAAAATGCAGATTGTGATACGAACAAAGTCTCAATCCCAGGGTTTCATTCGCTTTAATCAAATGGCGGATATACGCACGGGAATGATTCTGACACACATAACAGCTGCAATTCTCATCAAGAGGACGGAAATCCCTTGCAAATTTCGCGTTTCGCACAACAAGCCTTCCCTTGCTTGTCATCAGCGTACCGTTTCTGGCAATACGTGTCGGAAGCACACAGTCAAACATATCGACACCGCGGATCGCACCGTCAATCAGGGAATCCGCTGTCCCGACACCCATCAAGTATCGCGGTTTATCTTCCGGGAGCCATGGCGTCGTGAATTCGAGAACCCGGTTCATAACGTCCTTCGGTTCTCCGACGGACAGACCGCCAATCGCATAGCCCGGAAAGTCCAATGACACGAGATCCTTTGCGCTTTGCTTCCGGAGATCTTCGTACTCCCCGCCCTGTACGATGCCAAAGAGCCCCTGATCCTCAGGACGTTTGTGTCCCTCGAGGCACCGTTCAGCCCAGCGGCTCGTCCGTTCCACTGACGCTTTCATGTACGCATGTTCTGCAGGATAAGGCGGACATTCATCGAAGGCCATCATAATATCCGGGCCGAGATCATTTTGGATCCGCATTGCCTTTTCCGGACTGAGGAAGAGCTTCTCACCACTCAGATGATTGCGGAAATGAACGCCTTCCTCGGTGATATTTCGGAGGTCACTTAAACTGAAGACCTGAAATCCGCCGGAATCAGTAAGAATCGGCCGGTGCCAGTTCATGAACTGATGCAGGCCGCCCGCCTCTTTGACGATGTCTTCCCCCGGCCTCAGCCAAAGGTGATACGTATTGCTCAGAATGATTTGCGCATTCATTTGCAGCAAATCTTCCGGACTCATCGTCTTTACCGTTGCCAGCGTTCCCACCGGCATAAAAATCGGTGTTTCAAAACTGCCGTGCGGCGTGTGGACTTTTCCGAGTCTCGCACCGGACTGTTTACACGTTTTGATGTGTTCATAGGTTATGGCTGTCATCCATTTACTCTCCTTTTCGGCTGTCGCCGCTCTGATTGGCGATAAGCATTGCATCACCGAAGCTGAAAAACCGGTAACGCTCCCGCACCGCTTCTCTGTATGCATCCAGGACAAACTCCCGCTTTGAAAATGCCGACACCAGCATGACCAGTGTCGATTTCGGCAGATGAAAATTCGTTAAGAGACCGTCGATCCCCTGAAACCGGTAGCCCGGATAAATAAATATATCCGTCCATCCGGAAGCTGCGGCAAAATCGTCATGATCCCGGACTATGGTTTCGAGGGTTCTCGCAGAAGTGGTTCCGACGGCGATGATTCTGCCCCCACGTGCTCTGGTCTCCCGTAATGCTCTCGCAGACGCTTCTGAGAACTGATAAAATTCCGCATGCATCGTATGATCCTCGACCGTATCCACCGAAACAGGACGGAAAGTGCCAAGTCCGACATGGAGGGTCAAAAAGACCGTTCGAATCCCTTTCGCGCGGATTTTCTCAAGGAGATCCGGCGTAAAGTGCAGGCCTGCCGTCGGGGCCGCTGCACTTCCTCGGTTTGCGGCATAGACGGTCTGATACCGGTCCTTCTCATCAAGCTGTTCCTGAATATACGGCGGCAGCGGCATCTCACCAAGGTCATCGAGACGCTCATGAAACACCCCGTCAAATGAAAACCGGAGCAACCGTCTCCCCTCAGGGAGTTCACCGGTGCATTCTGCTTGCAAAACACCTTCCCCGAACGAGATCACCGTTCCTTTTTTCAGTCGCTTCGCCGGTTTAACGAGCGCTTCCCAGACGTGGTCATCCTGCTCTTTCAGGAGGAGGACCTCGATCTTTGCCCCTGTCTCTTTCTTTATGCCGAATAACCTTGCAGGGATCACTTTCGTATCATTCAGCACAAGTGCATCACCGGGATTGAGATGGTCAATCACGGAGGAGAATGTCTGATGGGACAGGTCCCCGGTCGTGCGCTCCATGACCAAGAGCCGCGATTCTTCACGATTTTTAAGCGGTGTTTGTGCGATCAGTTCTTCGGGCAGTTCGTAATCAAAAGCTGAAACATCCATTTTCTCTTCTCCTTACGCATTCGATTGTTCTTCATCGCTGACTGAACAGATAAAACAGAACAGACAGAATGATGCTGATTATGATTGACGTCATCAGAGGGAAATAAAATGTCGTATTCCCTCTTGAAAACAAAAAATCACCCGGCAGTCTTCCAAGCGGCAGGAATCTGCCACCAAACTGCCAGATCACACCAATGACAATAAGTATGAGACCCGCGGTAATCAGCCAGCGTGGCACATCCATCATTGTTTTGGCACCTCCAGTTTAAAATGCTCGTAAACGAGCGGCGTGACAACACGGCCTCTCGGTGTCCGTTGCAAAAAGCCGATCTGCATCAGATAAGGCTCATAGACGTCTTCAATCGTATCCGGTTCTTCTCCGACCGTTGCTGCAATGGTATCGAGTCCGACAGGCCCGCCTCTGAATGTATGAATCAGATTCTTCAACAGTTTATGGTCGATATGATCAAGTCCCAAAGGATCGACCTGAAGGAGATCGAGCGCTTCCTTTGCCAACGCATCCGTAATGATCCCGTCGCCCCTGACCTGAGCGAAATCACGGACCCTTCTCAAAATACGATTGGCAACGCGCGGGGTTCCCCTTGAACGACGGGCAACTTCCACCGAAGAGGTTCCGGCCATTTCCACATCGAGGACCTGGGCGGTGCGCTGAACGATCTCATTCAAATCCGCTTCCGTATAATATTCCAGACGGCTCAGCACTCCAAAGCGATCCCGCAATGGCGCGGAGAGAAGCCCTGCTCTTGTCGTTGCTCCCACAAGGGTGAACGGCGGCAGGTCCAGCTTAACAGATCGTGCTGAAGGCCCTTTGCCGATCACGATATCAAGAAAAAAATCTTCCATGGCCGGATAGAGGACCTCTTCAACGGCACGGTTCAAACGGTGAATTTCATCTATAAACAAAACGTCCCCAGGCTCTAAAGCCGTGAGCACCGCAGCCAAATCACCAGGGCGTTCAATCGCCGGACCTGATGTGGTTCGAATCTGTACACCTAGTTCGTTGGCGATGATGGTCGCGAGTGTTGTCTTCCCAAGGCCAGGCGGGCCGTAAAGCAGGACATGATCAAGGGCTTCCTCTCTCATCCTGGCAGCTTCAATAAAAACAGTCAGGTTATCCTTCACCTGATGCTGACCGATGTATTGCTGCAACCGCTGCGGTCTTAACGAGAGTTCTTCGAATTCCTCCTGTTCAAGCGCCTCGCCGCTGACAATTCGTTCATCCATGCATTCATCACTCCCTGCATTTCCTTCTCCAACTTACTTCAAAAGCTCCTGCAACGCCCTTCGGATATAAGCATCCGTCGTCATCGATTCGCCGGACAGAACCGGCTTGATTTTCTGCAGTTCCCGGTCCACATAGCCAAGGGCCTTCAATGCTTCAAGGGCCTCATCCAGTTCCGGATTATCAGAAACGGGCTCACGCTCATTCATAACGGCATTCACCGGTTTCTGACCTTCGTTATGATCGTTCAAATCCGGTAAAAGCTCGCCAAGTTTTCCTTTTAAGTCGAGAATCATCTGACGGGCCGTTTTCTTTCCCACGCCCGGAAATTTCACCAGGAACTTCTCGTCTTCAGATTCAATAGCCGCGACCACTTTTCCCGGATGACCGGACGTGGCAATGGCCAGTGCGCCCTTCGGGCCAATCCCGGACACCTGAAGCATTTTCTCAAAGAGCTTCCGTTCTTCGCGGAACCTGAAACCATACAGCCTGATCGCGTCCTCCCTGACGTGCTGATACGTAAAAACGGTCAGTTCTTCATTCATCCATTCCTGAAACCGGTACGGGTTGCCGCAATGGATCAGATAACCGACACCGTGCACATCAACGGTGATCGTTTCCGTTTCAATATAGAGGAGGGTCCCTCTGATCTGTTCGATCATCTTCATCACTTCTTTCAAGTCGGTTGCATCGTCTGTTTCAGCTCTCTGCTGAAACGCCAGTTCTTATCTTAACACAAAAACGGCGAGAAAGTCTGACTTCCTCACCGTCATGCTCAGATCACTTCTTTGATGCTTTTCGGTTTACCGTTTTTTTTAATCGCATCCCATGTGAAGCAAGGATAGCTGCCGAGCACCTGAACCTCACAGCCGAGTGCACGAAGTTCTTCACACGCTGCCGGAAGCAGGACATCATCATACTTCTTATCCACATCCACGATGAAGAAATAATTCCCGAGACCGGTCTTCGTCGGGCGCGATTCGATTTTTGTCAGATTGATTTTGCGCCAGGCAAAGGCTGCGAGTACCTGATGAAGAGCACCGGAAAAGTCCGATGAAAGTCCGATCATCATCGTCGTCTTATAAGGTGTATCGCCAAGGTCCTCTTCGCTGAACACCTGATCCTCGTTGGTCAGTAAGAGAAAGCGCGTCTGATTGTTCGTATAGTCATTGATCGACTTTGCGGCAAAGGACAGCCCGTATGCTTCAGCCGCCACAACGTTCGCTATGGCCGCAGCTTTCTCATCGGGATTCTCCGCAATGTATTTCGCCGCTTCTGCAGTGGAGTTCATATATTGGATCTCTGCCTTTGGATACTGCTCGCGTAAAAACTGATGACACTGAGCGATGGCCTGAGGATGGGAATAAATCGTCTCAATCTCTTCAAGCTGTTCCATCTGGCCACCGGCCACCAGAAGATGCTGTTCAATCGGTGCCGTGACTTCGCCCCCCATGTTCAGACGCTGATGATGAATAAAGTAGTCGAGCGTAATATTGACAGAGCCTTCAATGGCGTTTTCCATCGGAACAACGGCTCTCGTCACCGTACCTTCCTTTACGGCGTCCATGGAATCAGGGATCGTCTTGTACGGAATCAGCTCGTCATCGGGTACGAGTGTCCTTGCAGCTGCTTCCGTAAATGATCCGCGCGGGCCTAAAAATGCTGTTTTTACCACTGCAAACACTCCTGTTCTTTCGTTATGAATTCATTCTTTGTTATCAGTCACGTGCCGGAGCCGATAAGCTCCACCCTGAATACCGGTTCGAGTCGCTCAAGCTTGTCTACAAGCGTCGTGACGTCTCCGGTCATTGCTGCCGTTTCAATCGTCAGCGTAATCGTCGCCTTGCCCTGTAAGGGAATCGTCTGATTGATCGTCAGTACGTTTGCACCAATTTCTGCAATCAACGACAAGAGTTTCGATAATGTGCCTGACTGATCCTCAAGGTGAACGGAGAGAGTAATGATTTTCTCTTTCACCATCGTCGAGAACGGAAAGATTCCGTCTTTGTATTTATAAAAAGCACTCCGGCTGATGCCGATGTCTTGAACCACTTCATTGATTCGTAACCCAGGGTCATGTTCAAGTCTCTCTTTGACTTGGACGGTTCTGAGCATGGCATCCGGAAGCATATCTTCTCGAACCAGATAAAACTGATCGGTTTTCTTTTTCACGTCACTTCACCTGACCCTCATTTAACCTATCTCATCATTATAGAAGAACCCTCCACGTATGACAACAGGTTTTCCATTTTAATAACCGTCGCACAATCAAAAAAGAGACCCCGAAAGGTCTCTTCATTTTGCTTATTCAACGAATTCAAACTCGTAGCTGAGGATTCTGACCGTATCACCATCCTCTGCCCCGCGTTCGCGAAGGGCATCGTCAATTCCGAGCTGACGCATCCGTCTTGCAAACCGCTGCACGGAATCGTGGCGGTTGAAGTCCGTCATATGGAAGATCTTCTCGATCTCATGACCGGTGATACTGAATGCTCCGTCGTCGTCCTTCTCAATCGTAAACGGCGCTTCTTTCTTCGCATACGTATACAGCACACGCTCGTCGACATCCTCTTCAGCAAGCGGGAACTCCGGCGTGTCTTCGATTTTATCCGCAATGGCTCTGAGAAGAGCGGTGATGCCATCCTTAGTCGCTGCAGAAAGCGGGAAGACCGGAACGTCGTCACCCACCTGTTCTTTGAACGTTTGGAGGTGCGCCTCGGCATCCGGGAGATCCATTTTGTTCGCTACGACGAGCTGAGGACGTTCCATGAGTCTCAGGTTATATGCTTCGAGTTCCTGATTAATCGTGAGAAAATCCTCATAAGGATCGCGACCTTCAAGTCCGCTCATATCAATGACATGGACGATGACACGGGTACGCTCAATATGTCTGAGGAACTGGTGACCGAGCCCCACTCCTTCATGGGCACCCTGAATCAGTCCCGGTAAATCGGCAAGCACAAAACTGCGCTGATCGTCAGTCTCCACCACACCAAGATTTGGAACGATGGTCGTAAAATGATAGTCGGCAATTTTCGGTTTCGCTTTTGAGACGATCGACAGAAGCGTCGATTTGCCGACGCTCGGAAATCCGACAAGACCTGCATCCGCAAGGAGCTTCAGTTCAAGATCAATCGTCTTTTCTTCACCCGGTTCGCCGTTCTCGGCAATTTCCGGAGCCGGATTTGTCGGTGTCGCGAACCTGGCATTCCCGCGTCCACCGCGACCTGCTCGTGCGATCGTCGCTTTCTGACCGTGTACGGTCAAATCGGCAAGAATATCACCGGTCTCGGCATCTTTCACCGTCGTGCCCGGCGGGACCTTAATAACATTTGCTTCACGGCTTTTTCCATGCTGCTTTGCCGTGCGCCCATTTTCCCCGCGCTCTCCTTTAAAATGACGCTGATACCGGAAATCCATCAGTGTCCGGAGTCCTTCTTCCACTTCAAAAACGATATCGGCACCGCGACCGCCATCGCCGCCGGCAGGGCCTCCATTTGGTACATATTTCTCTCTTCTGAATGCCACAATGCCGTTCCCGCCGTCACCGGCTTTGACATGCACCTGTACGTGATCTACAAACATAATATCCTTCTCCTTACGTATTCGTTCCGTCTCGTTCGGGTTTCAGAACAAATGAACACTCCTGTTCCGACAGACTCCACTCATCAACAGTTGATGAATAAGTCGCCAGAAATTGTTCTGTTTCCTTTAAAAACCGATCGTTTATTAGCAGTACACCCTGAAAATGAAACGTGACCTGCTTGTCCACACTGTCCTGAATCATCAGTTCCATATCCTGATCTGCACCAGACTGTGAGTGCCTGTCCATCATGGACGTAAATGCATCAAAACAAGCACACAACAAGGCATCACTGTCGGTCCAGATATCTTCCACAGATGCCTCAAATGACAGGCTGAATGCATGATGAAACCAGTTAAACGTCAGCACTTTTTCTGCAAAAGCCGGAGCTTGCAGCTTCATCATTTCACTTTCGTTTTGCGACTGGGCGATCACCCGTTTAATAACCTCTCTTGCTTTGTCAGGCTGCTTCAGACTGAGATATCCGTCTATAAGCTGTATATGGTTCAGCCAATCATGTCTGGCATGGCTCAATATTTGCAGAGTTTCAAGCGGCTTGTTCATCGTAACACTCCAATACGCTGATTTCACCTGTCCGGTAAGGAGTGGTCGCTTACCGGACTTTTTTCACGATCACTCACACAGTCCGAAGACTGCATGGTTTCTGCCATATAAAATATGATACCATAAGAACATGCAAAACCGAACCTATTTCTGTTAAGGGAGTTGAAGGATCATGACAGATGAACGCTATATCTACGGCAATACACCTTGTTTTTTAGGGGCTGCAAACCTTGTAAAAAAGCCTGAGTTGACGGGGCAGTCTGATGTCATTGTGTACGGGGTACCCTGGGAAGGGGCTGTGACATGGGGGGATTATACAGGCTGTGAACTGGGCCCGAAAGCCATTCGCCTGAATTCCGCCCGCTACAGCGGTTATCTGCCGGAACTTGATCATATCGATATATTTGAGCACCTGAAACTCGGTGACAAAGGAGACGTTTCCGTCATCCCGGCCGAGCCCGCTAAAACGATGGATGCCATATACACCTTTGCCGAAGAAGTTTGGCAAACCGGGAAATTCCCGTTAATCTTTGGTGGTGACCACGGCATCACTTACCCAATTGTCAAGGCACTCACAGAATCCCGGAATCAGAAAGTCGGTATCATTCACCTTGATGCCCACTATGACAACAACCAACAGTCCATGGGCGATCCGTACGGACGCGGTGCACCTTTCGCGCGTCTTTATGAAACAGAAGGCGTCGTCAATGAAGCATTGATTCATATGGGCATACACGGACCGCGGAACAAACCGGAAAACGGCCGACTCGCCAAGGATTCCGGTGCCATGACGCTGACCATTAACGATATTCGTGAAGCCGAACACCCGCGAACCATTGCCAGACAGGCTTATGAGATGGCAAGCAAAGGAACGGACGCCGTCTACCTGAGTATTTGCAGTGACGTCCTCGACTACGCCTTTAATCCCGGTGGTCCGGCTGACGGTAATGGGCTGACGTCGTATGAGCTTCTTCAAATCGTTCATGAGATTACCTCACTCGGTGTCGCCGGAATGGACTACGTTGAGGTATATCCGCAACAGGACACAAATGATTTCAGCTCCCACTTCGCTTCATTTGTTGCCGTATATGCACTCGCCGGCCATATTCAGTCCATGAAAAACCGGTAAACCTGCTTCCTCTGGATAATCGCGATTATAAAGAAACGATAAAAACCTGACCGGCTTTCTCGCCCGGTCAGGTTTTTTTATATGGTCAGTTTTTCACAGCAGCCGCAGTAACCGCCTGCCCCTGTTCGGTTTTCAATAATTCAACGGCTTTCTTGCCCTGATCAATACAATCCGGCAGTCCGATACCGTCGAGACTTGCACCTGCAAGAAGGACGCCAGGATACCGTTCTCGCAAAGCATCCCTGAAGTGGGCGGT